>JAAZDI010000004.1 GCA_012512295.1 Syntrophomonadaceae bacterium | reverse complement strand
GGGGGCAAATTCTGCTACAGCTGTCTATTTACTTCCCCGACAAAGTTAAAGCGCACCTACGATGAACAGACGGAAGAAGGGCAAAGCACAAAATTATTGACAGACCCGTATTTGTAGTAACCTCAATTACACTCATCTCCGGCCCGGAATCTGCCAGGCCTTTGCCTCCCCCTGTATCTTTAGCAAGGATACAGGGGGTCGGATTTTTGGGATCGGGATGATAAGTGGTAATCATCCCGACCATTTCATCACCCTGTTGGTTCCTCTTCACCGGTCCCCATCTTAATTCCTCTTCACCGGTTTCATTTTAATTCCTCGATTATGAAATTATTAAACGAAATAGCGAGTGTATGTCCATCTTCGCCAGTTTCATCTAAATTCCCCACGGTTATATGTAGATTGCAGGGTGCATAATAGGTAGTGAGACAGAAAAAGGGGGTAGGTGGATTGGGTTGGTTCCTGGCTGGCCTGCTGGCGGCGGCTATTTCCTGGGTGGTTAACTCCTGGATTACCGAACGAGGCGGTCGGCTTGGCTTAACCGTTCTCGTCCCGTTGGTTGAAGAAACGGCGAAAACCGGTTTAGCGGTAATGATTGGCGGGGAGCTAGTGCTGGTCCATGCTGTCTTTGGCTCAATGGAAGCCCTCTACGAAACCTGCCGCGAGCAGCAACTTGGCCCAGCAATAGCGGCCTTCATCAGCCATTTGTTATTTGGCCTGGTTACATTAAGTATATACCAGTATTTTAACAATTGGGTGGCGGCTATTCTTGGCGGAACCAGTCTGCACGCGCTCTGGAATCTCCTGATAATTCACCTTTTTCTCAAACCACCTGTAGGAGGGAAAGAAAGTTGAAAATATGTTACGTTTGTGAATGCTGTGGGGAGATCCTTGGCGAATTGCCGGGGGAGGTTGGGCAGTCAAACTTGACGCCACCGGCCGATGAAGCTATAATCGACAGTAATTATGCTCAAGCCTGTACAGTAGTCAAAACAATATGTGAGGAGTGTCAGGCAGCCCTTGGCTGGACCGATGACGGTTTAACCGGCTGGCTTAGCGGAGTTAATTATTTTCGACATTAAGATTGCTTAGGTTAAGTTTAATATCGTGTCATTGGTATAACCCACATTCATCATCTCAGTTTTAAAACCGTCTATATCAAGGCTTTCAGGATTCGTACAAAAAATGTAAAAACCTTGGAAGGTGCTTTTCAGAAGTGCCCATTTTTTGATATGGCGAATGTGGGGTATAAATATAACCATCTTCATTTAGCGTGGTGCAGTCAACGCATGAGATAATTCTGAGCGAAGCCAAGAATCCTTCCCACGCTAAGGAGCAAGATCTTTCGTTAACGCTCAGGATGACATCCGTCCGCTATTTTCAGAGGCGGTTGTTTCCTTGGGGCATGGCCAGTAAGCAAGGTAACCCTCACTTATCGAAGTGGGAGTCTTTTGATTCAGATTAATGAGTTAAAATACGAGCGCCGAGAATATGCTTAGAGTAGAGCAGTAGTTAGGATACGGGGGATCCGTTCGGATGTCCTCCTTTTGGCGTTTCTTGACTAGACCTTGAGGCCGCTAGGCTTCTTTGCTCGACTCGTTCTGGAACCCACATTCATCATCTCAATTTTAAAACCGTCTATATCAAGGCTTTCAGGATTCGTACCAAAAATGTAAAAACCTTGGAAGGTGCTTTTCTGTAGTGCCCATTTTTTGACATGGAGAATGTGGGATTAAATATAGATTTCAGATAAACCGTGTAGCTATTAATGTGTGTTTCAACTGTCCGGTCACATCTGACGTATCCTAGTATACTGACTTAACCCCAAAAAGTCAAGAATATTAACCTAGATATGATTATAAACAATAGGATAAGATCCCGGAACTCAGTTAAGGATAATGCTAGAAGCAACGACAAAGCTAAAACTTGAGGTTGATGTAATGGACCGATTAAATAGACCAGAAATAAATCAAAAACTAGTTGTCACAGATTTGCTATTGATAGTAACGGGTTCCTTTCTGTCCGCCGTAGCGTTTAATTCCCTGCTCATTCCGAATCAACTTTTAAGTGGTGGGCTCGGCGGGGTTGCGGTATTGTTTCACTATCTTAGTGGTTGGCGAACTTCAGTTATCTATTTCGTGCTGAATATTCCTATATTTCTGCTTGGGATGCGGTATATTGGCAGACGGTTTATCACTTACAGTTTGGTAGGGGCTATTTCTTTCGCTGTTTTATTAGCGGTTACCCGGATTTTTCCAGCCCCAATTGATGATCCGCTGCTGGGTGGGATCTTAGGCGGATTTCTGCATGGCCTGGGGGCCGGGATCGTCTTTCGGGCTAGAGGTTCGCCCGGCGGTATTGATGTGATCGCCGTGGGCATTAAAAAGTGGCGGGGGTATAGCTTAGGCCAGGTTACTTTAGCCTTTAACGTGCTTTTAATGATCATTTTTGGCATGATCTTCAACCTCACCTTAGCCGCTTATACGCTGATCTCAATGTACATCACAACCCGGGTTATCGATGCCATGGAGACGGGCTTGGATGAAGCCCGGTCAGTCACCATTGTTTCCGCTAAAGCCGATTTAATTAGCCGTTTGATTATCGACCAAGTGCACCGTGGGGTGACCTATTTGGAGGGGGCTGGTGCCTATTCCGGGGAACACCGCCAAATCATCCTGTGCGTGGTCAATCCCACGGAGCTGCCCAACTTGAAGGACATCGTGTTTCGGGCAGATAATCAGGCTTTTATAATCGTCGCTGATGTCCGTGAAGTAGTTGGTCGAGGCTTCAAGGTCGAGCCATTTGAATATTAGCGATTTATCTCACAGTTAGGGCTTTAATTCGGGTTAACCGCCCATGCCCGCTAGGCACAACCATTTTTTCTTTAAGGCATTGGGATCATTGCTGAGCGCAGTCGTTCTCCATTATGGTAATAATCAAAGCGTCCTCCAGCAACCCGGCCTCTAAGTGCCGTTAACAAAGTAGCTGCATGGTAAGTAATCTCGCGGGTGGGCCGGACCCAAAAATCAATTCGAACACGATTGCTTGTCCCGCGCGAATCAATAGTGACCCGGCCGACTTTATGGGTTTCTTCACCAAAATGATAGATCAGGTGGCCTAGTTTAAAGTTTTGGCTGGTTTTATCTATCTCCACATCGTGAACCTCAGCTTCTTCTAAAAACCGGTTGAGGATATTTTCTGTAACCTCAGGTAACTCCCTTGAGTCATCCCGGATCTCTAATTGCTCGTTTTCTTTCCAAGTACCAAGACAGTGTTTTACCTGAATCACTTTTTTATCAGCCGCAACCGCCTGATTCCGAATATAATTGGTGATGAAATCCTCAAACTCCGGATTAAAGTCTTCTATTGAAACAAAAAATTCTTCAGATATGTCGTTAATACTGTCTTGATCTAACGAGTTTTCCGGTTCGTCTTGACGCAGAAGTTGGGATAATAATTCTTTATTAACCTGGGAGAAGCCTGTTAAGGCATCGGGTGAATAAACAAGAAATAAACTCCCAACTATTTCACCTTCACATATAATCTCGCTGATTTCTGCCTCTGCTGTTCTGGTTCGAGTTACGATTTCCCACTGCATGCAAAAAAACCTCCATACTTGGTTTGATTTAGGCAAATCATCACGACACCCTTAATGATTTCCTTAAATTATAGTCTATCCTGCTGTGCTTATGAAGCGGTTTTGATAATTGACTCCGGTTAGGATATTAGTTATTTCGTTCACTAACTGGCAGAACTATTTAGCAGAAGCAAGAGGCTTCTGCTTCTTAATCGGGCTACCTTGCTTTAAAATTAAGGTAGAGTCGGTTTTCTTCTGAAGCCTTAATGTTCGGCGAACCTGAACGTGGTCACTGTTTGCAAAAAAGAATGGTTGTCATCTTTTGGATATAATTATATTATAAAGGTGTAGGGGGAGAATTGTTTTGATTAACAAGCGAATAACTATTTTTACCGGATACTTCGGCAGTGGAAAAACAGAGATTGCCCTTAATTACGCGGTTGATTTATGTGCTAAGTATTGCCAAACGGCAGGTGTTTTGGCAAATCCTGAGGTAACGCTGATCGATTTAGACCTAGTTAACCCTTATTTTCGTTCTCAAGAGGCAAAAGATATATTAGAAGAAAAAGGGATAAAGGTGATTGCCCCTCCCGAGGCCATGCGAGGAAGTGATCTGCCTGTGCTGGTAAGCGAGGCGTTTGAAGCCTTTACGCGGCAGAAAGGATTTTTGGTTGTCGATGTCGGGGGAGATGACCAAGGGGCACTGGCCTTGGGGCAGTTTCGGCAGTGGTTAAAAGAAGGCAGTTATGAGTTTTGGTTGGTCGTTAATCCATATCGTCCTTTTAACGAAGATGTTGCCGGGATCGCAGCGACCTGTCAACGAATTGAAGCAGCTAGCCGACTCCGTTTAACTGGTCTGGTTAGCAATCCTAATCTAGGCCGAGAAACCACCCCAGAGGTTATTGTTGAAGGACATCAGGTAGTTTTAAAGGCCGCTGAAGAGCTTGGCCTTCCGGTACAGGCTCTGGTTATTCATGAAACAGTAGCTTCACGCTGGCGTGAGACTGAATTGTCTTCGGAAGGAGTTCCAGTACTATCGATCAAGACATTTTTATATCCTGAATGGTTGGACGATTAAACAGATTCGTATGTTTTTTCATAAAATTTAATAGGGGATCAAAGGCAAATATCAGCTAGGAAATAATTTAGTACTTGGAATAGCTATAATTCGGGATTTGCGGTAAGGCCGTAGACCCTGGATAACACCCAAATTATCTTAAGTCGTTCGTGGTCCCACCGGTGCAGTTGCTAGAGGTTTTTCTATCCTTACCCAATCAGGTAAGGAGAAAGGGAGGTGGGGATCTATGAAGGATTTTGAAGGGATGATGAAAAGTGTCTTGGAAAGAATCAAAGATTTAGGTTTTAATTCTGAGGATGGAAGGTTCTTGGTTGAACTTTTGGAGAAGAATGTATCCAGAATTGCGTTTATCAGTGATATAGATTTTTTAAAAAGTACGATTTTTGAAACTCAGTCGCTAGGTGTTATCCTTACTTTTAACAAAAGTGTTATCGGGAATTGTGGTTTAGTTGTTCAACCCGCAGAAGATTTTCTTCAGTTACTAACAGATTTTTTTGAACAGACCGATAAAATGCTCTATATCCATTTTGTTATAAAAGATAGGGAACTGGAAAAGTATTTTAAAACAGCTTGTATAGATGGTCCTTCTTGTCTAGACGGTCCTCATATTAAGAAGGAGTGCAGTATAAAGCAATAATGTTAACTTCACGCTAATTAATTATGGGCAGCTATTTTATAGACATTTTCTGACAGGAGCGAAGGAGATTGTAGTTATATGTCGAATTAGATGATTTAACCCGTAGTAAAACTCAAGCACTTTCAGAGTTGTAATATATATAAGGGGTTAGTGGCTTTGCTAAAAGACAGTTATCATGAAACGTTTTCCGAAAGTAATACTATTTTTGCGCTAGATATCGGAACGCGGACAGTCATCGGGATTGTCTGCCGAGTAGAAGATAACAAGATTCGAATAATCGCCCAGGAAATAGTCGAGCACGATAGTCGCGCAATGGTTGATGGGCAGATTAACGATATCCCGAAAGTAGCAGCAGCGGTAATTCGGGTCAAGGAGAGTTTAGAAGAGCAAGTAGGGTTTGCTTTAACTAGAGTCGCTGTTGCCGCTGCCGGTCGGTCATTGGTAACTCGTTGTTGCTTTGTGGAAAAAGAAATTGACGAAAACCTAGAGATTGACAATGAATTAGTTAACACCTTAGAGTTAGACGGACTAAGACTTGCTTATGAAGAGCTAGAGAAGGAAATGCGGGACGGATCAGCCCAGCAATTCTATTGTGTGGGGCATAGTGTGGTTGCTTACTATCTAGATAAATGGCTTACTCCAAATCTAGTGGGTCACCGGGGAAAAATAATCGGCGCGGAGGTGCTGGCCACTTTTCTGCCTCATACTGTGGTCAATAGCCTTTACTCAGTCCTGAAGCGGGCAAATCTAGAGTCAATCAGTTTGACTTTAGAACCAATCGCGGCGATTGATGTTGCTATTCCGGATAACTTTCGATTATTAAATTTGGCCCTGGTAGATATTGGGG
>JAAZDI010000168.1 GCA_012512295.1 Syntrophomonadaceae bacterium | reverse complement strand
TGGCGACACTACTGAGAATAGCGGTATTCCCTACTATATTCGACAGTTGGATATGCTGACATATCAGACTGTTCGCCGGCTCAACGAGTATCACCGCGCCGGGTATGGGCTGAACGAGAATCAGGTCCTGCCGGTTAAGGGAGGCGAAGGGGTTGATTGGGAAGTCGAGTTTGGAGCAGGAACGGTGACCGCCGGGCGGTATAAAATCGAGATGACTGATTCTGAGGGTAACTTCAAGGTGTACCGTTATGATGATAATCCGGCGCCAAATGCGATCACCGGCACTTGGGTAGAGGTGGGAACCGGCACTTTGGGGACCGACTTTACCAACGGTGGGTTGCAGTTAAAGAGTACGATTGGTCCGGCCGGATTTAAAAGCGGGGATACCTGGGAGTTTTCCGTGGTCATCGATCAGGACGAAAGTGGCAATCCCTTGGATCCGCGGCTGGGTGGTCCCAACTTTTTCAATGAGATTAACCTGGATGATTTGAATTCAGTCATTACCTTGAACAGCCTCTTGACCGGGGATGAGGGATTAAAACGGATCGCGGCATCTCTGGTGGAAGGTAAGGAGGGTGATGGGGATAATGCCCTGCGGATCGCCCAGTTAAAGCATGAGCTGGTAATGGGAGATCAGGAGGCCAGTTTTAATGATTTTATCCGTACGGTCGCGGGCAAACTGGGGGTAGATACCCAGGAAGCCAGCCGAGTGACGGAAAACCAGACCTTGCTGGTACAGCAGATCGACAATCTTCGGCAGGGGGTTTCGTCGGTTTCCCTGGATGAAGAGATGACGAACATGGTCAAGTTCCAGCATGCCTACAATGCCGCAGCCCGCTTAATTACGACAATTGACGAGATGGTTGATGTAATTGTCAATCGCATGGGGCTGGTAGGCCGCGGCTAATCGCGGCATGGGAACGGGTTAACCAAAAAAGATGTCTATCGGGCATTGGTTAGTATTATTGCGGATTGTAATAGACAATGCCGGAGTTTGGAGGTATAGCCAGTGCGGATAACTAATACTATGATAATTGGTAATGTAATGCGGAACTATAACAGTATCACCCGTTTGTTGGACCGCCAGATGCAGCAGCTATCATCGGGTCGACGTTTTCTGGTTCCCTCTGACGACCCGGTTAGAATGCTCCAAGCCATGCGGTTGCAAACGAATATGTTTGAGTATAGTCAGTATTTGAAAAACGTGTCCGATGCTCGCTCCTGGGTAGAAACAACCGAGACTGCCTTGGCCGGGGCGGAAAATATTTTGCAGCGGGTGCGGGAGTTAACGGTGCAAGCGTATAACGACCCCCAGAGTCAAGATTCTCGAGAGGCGACAGCCATTGAAATCGAGGTCTTGCTGGGGGAACTGAAAAACGTGGGTAATACCTGTTTTGATGGCCGTTACATCTTTAACGGGCAGAGTACGACGAAAAATCCATATGAAATGAGCAAAGATAACGAGGGGTATATCGAGTTTGTCGGTGATACGGGAGAGGGAATAATTGAGTATGAAATCAGTCCGGGGATCAATATTGAGATTAATGTCCCGCCCCAAAAAATATTTGATAATGGCAGCGTTAATATCCTAGATGAGCTGCGCAACCTCTGTGACGACCTGAGAAACCCCGAGTTGGACCTGGTCAATGTGGTGGGCCGGGGGACGAAGAGTCTGGGCATTCTACAGAATGACCTGGTTTTCCAAATCAATGACAGTCGAGATAATCAGTCCGTTACCATTACCATTACCGGTGGTTCTTCAGCCGAAGAGGCAGTAGCCCAAATTAATCAGCAATTAGCTCAGGCCGGCATCAATCAGCTTCAGGCTAGTTTGAGTCCCAAAAAACAATTGATTTTTACTCTAAAGGAGGAAACTGATCCTGGTCGGTTTACGATTGCTGATGATCCCGCGAGTCCCGGGGCTTTGAAAGACGTTACTGGTATGTATCCCGGTAAACTGATGAGTTACTTAAAGAAAATTGATGTAGGGATCGATAATCTGCTGCGGTGGCAGGGAGAAATGGGGGCGCGGGTTAATCGTTTGGAGTTGACGGAAAACCGGCTGCAGGAGGTTAACCATTATTCAACAGAACTGATTAACGAACAGGCGTATATTGATTTTGCGGAAATGATCACACAGTTAAAAATGCAGGAGAATCTGCAGCGGGCGGCTCTGGCAGTGGGTGCTCGCATAATTCAGCCGACCTTGATGGACTTTTTACGGTAAAGATTATTAGTCTGCTATCTGGTTCGGGTAAGGTAAGCAGATTATTAATTGTGGCGAGAGTTAGTTTTTCAAAGCTCAGGTTAAGGTGGATTAAGGGGGAATTTATCAATGCGAATCCAGACATCCCGCTTTGGCGAGTTGGAGATTGAATCAGATAAGATACTCTTTTTCCCCAAACCGTTCCTGGGGTTGCCAGACTCACAACAATATGTGCTGCTGGAGGCCGGGGCCGATTCCCCATTTAAATGGTTGCAATCTTGCGAAGAGCCAGACATCGCTTTAGTGGTGACTGATCCCGAAATATTTTTTGCCGATTATGAGGTCAAGCTACGGATGGAGGATATATCCCACCTCCAGGTGGAGGAGGGGGAAGAACTGAAGGTGATGGTGGTCCTCGTGGTTCCTTCCGATCCGAGGAAAATTACGG
>JAAZDI010000167.1 GCA_012512295.1 Syntrophomonadaceae bacterium | reverse complement strand
GGCTAGAGATGAGGTCGAGGCCTACGAACTTTTAAAGGATATTGGCCGGCGTCGGGGCTTTCTTCAAGCTGGCAGCCAAGTGAATACAGTTAAAGCAGCTTATATGATTATTCAAGAGTTTCGCGTTGGTAAGATTGGCCGGATAACACTTGATGAAGTACCATCCAGTAATCGGTGATAAATTTTTAGCATTAAGCAAATTTTGATATTTTATAATTAAAGATCCCCGAGCATGTCTTTGGGATCTTTGTTTTTAGGGTTGAAAGGGAAATTGTAAACGAAAAATATTTTAGAAACTGTTCAAAAGCCTCGATTATACTATATAGGGTGTTGTTGACCGTTTATTGAGGTATCAGGAGTGGGAATCGAATGACCAAATTGGAATGGCCGATCCTGGACGGACCAGCCGATTTACTTAATAAAGAGTTAGAGCGCTTGCATTGTCTATATGACATGGAGCGAGATCTATGGGGTGCCGGATATCAGCTAATAGCTGGAATCGATGAGGCAGGAAGAGGCCCTCTGGCTGGGCCCGTCGTAGCTGCTGCGGTTATCCTTCCTGGAGGGATCTGGTTGCCGGGCCTAAATGATTCCAAAAAAGTCCCGCCCGGACGCCGCCAACAATTAGCTGAACTGATTAAAGACCAGGCGGTCGCGTGGAGTTTAGCCGTAGTCGATGTTGATTATATTGATCAGTACAATATTCTGCAAGCCTCTTTAGAAGCAATGCGCCGAGCCGTTCGGAGTCTGGCAGTGTTACCTGATTTTTTATTGGTAGATGGAATGAGCATTCCCGAACTGATGATCGACCAGGCCGCGATTATCCACGGAGATACACGGAGTGCTTCCATTGCGGCTGCCTCTATTTTGGCGAAGGTCAGGCGTGATGAATTGATGGATTCATACGATAAATTATATCCGGCCTATGGGTTTTCCCAGCATAAGGGATACGCCACGCCGCAACATTTAAAGGCACTGGCCCATTTTGGCCCTTGTCCGATTCACCGCTGGTCATTTGCCCCGGTTCGAAAGGCAGCGGGCGAGGTGAAGTAATATGGAGATTACCCTTCAAAATCTTCCTTTGGCCAAACTACCAGTTGAATTACATAGTCCGGGAACGAGAGGGCTAGATTTAGTTAAGGGACAAGTAGTTATGGCCCGAGTGACCGCGGTTAAGCCCGATGGCTTAATGTTATTAAATATCAATGGCCAACTCGTTGAAGGATACTCGCAGATTGCCTTACCCTTAAATCAAGAAGTGAGCCTTCAAGTCCAGGGTAGGTACGAGGGTAAGCTGCACTTTAAACTCCTCCAACCAGCAGTCGAAGCAATCAATCTCCGGGACCTGGCTGGTTTGTTAAAAAGTGTTGGGGTCCCGAGCAGTGATCAATCTCTGGCTATTGCGGCAAAACTCTTGGAGTTTCAATTGCCAGTTACCGCAGCCAACGTTGTTGAGGTGCAGCGGCTCTTAGGATTGCTAGGCGAAACAGGCCGCGACAACCTTAATCTGGCCGTTTTTTTGCTGAGTGCCGGTCTTAATCAGCACCAGGAAGCAATAGGAATACTCAAAGGTTTTTTTAATAATTCTAATCTGGGGCAACACCTGGGTGTTTTGCTCCAACTGTTAGAAGAGGCGATTAGTCCCCGGGAAGGAGGATTATCTTCTTCGGAGACGCGATTTAATGAAGTGAGCAATCAAAGTGGGAATCGGCCGGCAAGGACGGCTCAAGAGAATTCAGTACCCCACTTGGAAAGCAAGCCGCCGGTGGTTGCGCATTTAAACCCGACCCAATCCCAGTCCCGGATACTTAACCTTAATTTGTCTTTTAACCAAGGGCTTAATAATAGTAATCTGCTCGACCTGCTTCAGAAAGAGGCCGGGCCGGTTTTGCGCAGCGAAGCCGGTCTGCTGGTGAATCAGGAAACCCAGATGGGTAACTTAACTGGGAAAACCGCTGTCTTGGATCGGTTAGTGAGAGAGCTGCGCCTATTATTGACCGAGATTATTCCTCCGAACATCGCGGATCGTCCGGAGGCCTTAGCCCGATATCTTCAAGGATGGCCTGCCAACTCTAAAGCTATGGCTGATCTGCTTAAGTTGATAATGTACGAATTGCAACACAGCGAATCTAGTCAAAAACGATTAGGAACCCTGGCTCAGCTTATTAACCAGAGTACGGAAACCGTGGTTAATGAACTGTACGGTCAGCAGTTGCTCCACACTGTGGATAAGAGTACGTTTCAACAGCCGGACTATTACTATTTTTCTTGGTTAATGCCCCCGCTGGGGAAAGAAGCGCAGGGGGAATTACGTGTTTATAAAAGGGATCGCTCACGCCGCCAGCTCAACCTGGAAGAATTGAGGGTGGTTTTTTCCCTGGAAACCCCTCATTTAGGGCGCAACCTTTTTGATATTCAGTTTCGTAGTCGAGAATTGTCTTTTCGGGTTCAGGTTGAGAAAGAGGGGGTGCAGCGGTTGGTTGAGGAGTATTGGCCTGAGCTGAGCGAGAGGTTAGGGCAGTTAGGTTACCGCAGTATTCTTCAAGAATGTGTGGTGGGCAAGCCGGAGCCTTTGTGTCCTCAGCCAGAACCAAAGACCAGTCTGGAGCAGGTCAAGCGAGTTGATATAAAAGTTTGAGGTGATTATTGATGCATCAGCCTTCAAATCGGTCACAACCCTCCAGGGTCAATCACCCCAAAGCGGTGGCTTTAGGTTATAATCCGGAGCAGGATCAAGCTCCCCGGGTTTTGGCTGTCGGTCAAGGGGAGATAGCGCAGCGAATCCTGAAACTGGCTCAAGACTGCGATATACCCATTCATCGAGATGCAGCCTTAGTTGAAAGGTTAGCAATCCTGGATTTAAACACGGAAATCCCGCCAGAGTTATACCAAATTGTCGCCGAATTACTGATTTTTCTTTATCGCCTGGATGACCGCTGGCAGCAAAAAATGATACCGGGACAGGGGGACCGGTTTGCTGTCCCGGTTAAGAAACTAAAATAATAATTGAGATTACCTTCCGATCAGCGGTCTCCGTTCTCTGCTGCAAATCGTCAGTCGCTGACCTCTGTTAAAATACGGCGCGAACCGGAGGATCATTAACACGAAGATGAAAGATAAGATGAAAGATAAACGGAAACAAACAGGTCAGTTGGGCGAAGAGATTGCTTTAGCTTATTTGCTTGACCAGGGATATCGGCTGTTGACCCGTAATTACCAGTGTTCTTTAGGAGAAGTCGATCTGATCGTAGCTAAGCAAGATACGCTAGTCTTTGTCGAAGTAAGGACTCGGCACGGTGTTCGTTATGGATCACCAGAAGAAAGTGTTAGTCGAACCAAACGAGATCGGGTACGTCGAGTAGCCCAATACTACTTGAAAAGTTATTCAAATAAAGACGTTCCGATACGTTTTGACGTAGTTGGCATCGCTCTAGGATCGCAGAATGAAGTAGTGAAGCTGAACCATATTCAAGGCGCATTTTAACCGGGTGGGGTAAGTGTTAAATATTTTTTCAAAGCCCTTTTTGGGCTAAATTTCGCACTATGTGCAGGAAAATCAATACTTTCGACGAATAACCCTTTGGTATGGAATTACCAGCCAAGGGGTTGTTTATTGTGTTGGCATCAGTTGCTAGTTTAGGCATTTTAGGTTTGGATGGTTATCCAGTTTTAGTAGAGGTTGATGTATCAAACGGGCTCCCGGCCTTTGATTTAGTCGGTTTGCCGAGTGCGGCGGTGCGCGAAAGTCGGGAACGGGTTCGGTCAGCCATCCGCAACTCCGGCTTTGATTTTCCTCTGCAAAGGATAACTGTGAACTTGGCTCCGGCTGATCTGCGTAAAGATGGTCCGGCTTATGATTTGCCAATTGCTTTAGGTATTCTGGCGGCTACCGGCCAGATTCCAGTAGATAGATTAGCGGCATCGTTTTGGACTGGCGAACTTTCGTTAGATGGTCGGATCCGGGGAATATCCGGTGCCTTAGCGATGGCGGAAACTGTTAAAAAAGAGGCGGTTCGAACCAATTGCTCACTGTCCCTTGTTGTGCCGCTGGAAAATGCGGAAGAAGCAGCCTTGATCGATGGGATTAAAGTTTTTGGAGCGAGAAACCTTACTGAAGTAGTGGCTGCCTTACGGGACGATTTACCGCTAACTCGGTTTAATTCTTCCTGGTCCGAACGATTGCAGGAATATTTGAAGAATAATAAAACGGCTGGCGTCAATTTTGAGCAGGTTAAGGGGCAGGAGTCAACGAAACGGGCTTTAGAAATTGCGGCTGCCGGTTCTCATAACCTGTTGCTGATTGGTCCTCCTGGAGCCGGAAAAACCATGCTGATTCGGTGTTTCCCGACGATCTTACCTTCGGTAACGTTTGATGAATCATTGGAGATTACTCGAATCTACAGTGTCGCTGGTTTGTTGCCCCAGGGTCAACCCGTTATTTTTGAACGCCCGTTTCGTTCACCGCATCATACCTGTACCGCTGTTACGTTAGTTGGGGGCGGAAGAATACCTCGACCAGGAGAAGTAAGTCTAGCTCAACGAGGGGTTTTATTCCTAGATGAGTTACTGGAGTTTAATCGGGAAGTTTTGGAAGCTTTGCGTCAACCATTGGAAGATGGTCAGATAACGGTTTCCCGCTTAAATACGACTCTTACTTTTCCGTGTCGCTTTATCCTAGTGGCTTCGATGAATCCTTGTCCGTGCGGGTATTATGGTGACAACCTGCATGAATGCGTTTGTACGCCGCAGCAGATAAAACGCTATCGACAACGCTTGTCCGGGCCTCTCCTTGACCGCTTTGATATCCAGGTGGAGGTTCCTCGGCTAACCTTTGACGAGTTAGCGACAGAGGCCAAAGGCGAATCATCGGTCATAATCCGACAAAGGGTAGAGGAAGCGCGGAGCAGGCAAAGGGAACGCCTTGCGAGAAGAGGTCTCACCAATAATGCCGAAATGGGTAGTCAAGAATTAGAGGAGTTCTGTTGCCTGGATTCTGAGGGGAAAAATCTATTGCAAATGGCCTTTGCGCAGTTGGGACTTAGTGCGCGGGCTTATAATCGTATTCTGCGCTTAGCCCGCACGATTGCTGACTTGGCCGGGGCTTCAGATATTATGGCGTCTCACGTGGCCGAAGCTATTCAATACCGTGTGCTTGATCGACCGATCCTGGAATAATTTTTTGATCAGTTAAGATTGAAAGTCGCTCATACATATACTATGGATAAGGGGGTCCTTCCTCAACAGCTATCAATCTACGGCTAATAAAAAATAAGTTAGTATGGTGTCATTGTTATGCGGATAACTATTATTAGCTTATCGTCGTGCGAGTTAATGCGTCTAAAAAATTTTCTTTTTTTAGGGATTAGGGAATTGGCATCAACGATTTTTTAGGCAGGTGAAGTTAACAGTGGAATCGACTAGTGAGGATCGAATTTTGGCGGCGGTGAGTCACCTGGGGATTTTTTTAAACCTACTAGGAATTGTTTTGGCTCTCATTATTTATTTACTAAAACAGGAGCACTCTAAGTTTATTGCCCACCACGCCAAACAAGCAGTTGGTTTCCAGTTAATAGTTGTGATCGTGGGAGCAATAGCTGGATTCAGTGGTTTTGGAGTGGCTCTCGGAAGCCTGTTTTTTGGGCCAGGTCCTGGAGCAGTTGGGATTATCGGGGTGGCGGTATTTTTTTGGCTGACCATTGTTCTTGTCGCTATTTGCGCGATAGTTGGAGCAGTACGAGCGTTAATGGGTAAAGACTTTCAGTATCCGCTGGTCGGAGAATTAATCGATCGAGTCGTTTAAACAACTTTGAAATCAGGAGGTTATCTTGTATAAGAAGGCTTACTGGATTGGCTTAACGCGTGTTAATGGTTTGGGCCCGAAAAGGTTTCAACTCTTATTGAAAAAGTTTGGTGATCCAGAGACAGTCTGGAAAGCCGGGGAAAACAGTTTGGCAGAGGTGTTGGGGGCTCATTCGCCGGTCCTGAAAAATCTGTTAGAATGTCGAGACAGTTTGGATTTAACCAAAGAAATTACTATGCTGGAAAGAAATGAGGTTCGGGTACTAACCTTGGCGGATCCAGAATACCCGGTTAGACTGTTAAATATCCACGATCCTCCGCCAGTTTTGTATCTTCGAGGTTCCCTACCCGGACCAGATGCTAAGACCATGGCGGTGGTTGGGTCACGCCGGGCAACTCCCTATGGTAAGGCCGTAGCTGAACAGCTTGGTTACGATCTAACTGTAAATGGTTTTGTGGTTGTGAGTGGCTTGGCTCGAGGGATTGACACCTGCGCTCATCGAGGGGCTTTGAAAGCGAAAGGACCAACCATCGCGGTATTGGGCTGTGGTGTGGATATCGTCTATCCCCGGGAAAACAAGGGTATTTTTCAGGAAATAATTGAGAATGGGGCTATTATCAGTGAGTTTCCTTTAGGTACCCCGCCAGAAGCCAGGAATTTTCCAGCCAGAAATCGGATTATTAGCGGACTATCCCTGGGGGTGGTGGTCGTGGAAGCAGCTGAAGATGGCGGTGCCTTAATTACCGCTGATTTTGCCTTAGAACAGGGAAGAGATGTTTTTGCGGTCCCTGGCCCGATAACTAGTCGATATAGCCGGGGAACTAACCGGCTGATCAAGGAAGGGGCAAGGTTAATCGAGGGCGTAGCGGATATTATTGAAGAGTATCCGTTAGTCGGAGGATGCTTACCATCGAAGCCAACCGAACAGTTAAGTTGGCCGGTAGAAGAGCCTTTAACAAATCGGATTGCGCTCAGTGAAGAAGAGAGGGTTCTGGTCGAACTCCTGTCGCTAGATCCAGTAGCCGTCGATCATCTGATTGCGGTCAGTGGGTTGACGGCGTCACGGGTTAACTCTATACTTATGTTTTTAGAAAAGAAAGGCCTGGTTCGACAACTGCCAGGTCGACGGTATATTCGGGCGGGAAAAATTAGTTTTTAATTTGGTGTTTAGCTAATGGCATTTAGGATATCCTATTTCCAGGTAATAATTAATATTGATGAAACAGGTATTGGGGTGAGGGTAATTGTCAAAAGTGCTGGTGATTGTGGAGTCTCCAGCTAAGGCCAAAACGATTGAAAAGTTTTTGGGCCGACGTTACGCGGTTAAAGCATCAATGGGTCACGTACGGGATCTGCCCAAGAGTCAGTTTGGGGTTGATGTAGAACAGGATTTTGAACCAAAATATATTAACATCAGGGGAAAAGGAAATATAATTAAAGAACTGCGGAATGCAGCCAAGGGAGCTTCGCGAGTTTTGTTAGCAGCGGACCCGGATCGAGAAGGTGAGGCAATTGCCTGGCATCTTCAGCATTTGTTGAATATCAAACCGGATGACAAATGTCGCATCGAATTTAATGAAATAACCAAGAAGGCCATTGAAAACGCGATCAAATCACCTCGGCCGATAGATCATGACCGAGTTGATGCCCAACAGGCACGCCGGATCTTGGATCGGGTAGTGGGTTATAACCTAAGTCCTTTACTCTGGAGAAAGATCCGACGTGGTTTAAGTGCTGGACGCGTCCAATCAGTCGCGGTCCGGTTAATCTGTGATCGAGAACAAGAGATACAGGCGTTTGTTCCTGAAGAATACTGGACCTTGACCGGGATATTCGGGACGGTAAAAGGCAAAAGTTCTCGCTTTCCCGCAAAACTGCATAGTCAGGATGGGGAAAAAATAACGGTTTCCGACGCAAAAAGCATGCAGCACATTCTGCAGGATCTAGCTAATGCTCAGTACCAAATACGGCAGATTAAAAAACGCGAGACCCAACGAAAACCGGCGCCTCCTTTTATCACTAGTACCCTGCAGCAAGAAGCATACCGTAAACTTAATTTTACTGCCCGAAGGACAATGCGGGTGGCCCAGCAGCTTTATGAAGGACTTACTTTAGGTAAGGAAGGCACAGTTGGCCTAATCAGTTATATTCGAACAGACTCTACCAGGGTTTCACCAGCAATCCAGCAGCAGGCTCGCTCCTACATTCTTCAGAAATTCGGAACTGATTTTATACCGACCGAGCCCAGGCAATACGTCTCTGGGAAAAAAGCCCAGGATGCCCATGAGGCAATTCGACCGACTGATATCTTCCGCACCCCTGAGACGATTAAAGACTATGTGACCGCAGATCAGTATAAATTGTATCGGTTAATCTGGGAACGGTTTGTGGCTAGCCAGATGAGTTCAGCCATATTAGAATTAACGCGGGTAGAAATAGAAGCAACCGGTTCCCAGGCTGTATATGGTTTTCGAGCTAATGGATCAGTCGTTCGTTTTCCCGGGTTTATGCAGGTCTATGTTGAGGAGCGGGATGGGTCCGACAAAGAAGGGGAGACTATTCTCCCAGAATTAACGGAAGGTGAATACTTAAAAGCTTATAAACTCGAGGACAAACAGCACTTTACGCAACCACCGCCGCGCTATGGAGAGGCGAGTCTGGTTAAAACGTTAGAGGAAAAAGGAATCGGTCGGCCAAGTACCTATGCCCCAATTATTGAAACAATCGTTTCCCGGGGTTATGTTACCCGGCAGGACAAACAGTTTATTCCCACAGAACTGGGTATGCTGGTTGTGGAAATGCTAAAGCAGTATTTTCCGGATATTATTGACGTTGAGTTTACCGCGGCCCTTGAAGAAAAATTGGATCAGATTGAAGAAGGTTCACTTTCCTGGAAACAGGTGATTCGCGACTTCTATCATCCTTTTAAAAACACTTTAGATTATGCGGATGAGCAGATTGGTCGAGTCGAACTTACTGATGAAGAAACTGAAGAACCATGCCCCGAGTGTGGTCGGTTTATGGTTATTAAGCACGGTCCTTTTGGTCGATTTTTGGCTTGTCCTGGGTTCCCAGAATGCAAGACAACTCGACCAATTTTAGAAGAGATTGGGGTTGAGTGCCCTCGCTGTGGAAAACAGATCGTAGTTAGACACAGCAAAAAGGGACGTAAGTTTTATGGTTGCAGTGGTTTCCCGGAGTGTCATTTTGTTGCTTGGGATTTGCCGACCAATCAAAAATGTCCCGAATGCGGCAATCTTTTAGCTGAAAAAACCTCCCGGAATAAGGAAAAATATTTGCTTTGCCTCGATCGTGAGTGCGGTTACCGCTCGAATGGAGAAGGTAGAGATGAACAGCCTTCAAATAAAAAGTCGAAGAAAAAAACTCAAGCTTCTGAGACAGAGATAAAATCAAAAAGTGACGGTAGTCCTGGAGAAACCAATAAAACCGCCGCAGAAGAAAGCACACTAAAGGATGATGGCTTTGCCTGATCAAGAAAAAGTAGTCAAAGTTATTGGTGGTGGTCTGGCCGGGTGCGAGGCTGCTTGGCAGTTAGCTAAACGAGGGGTCCGGGTAAAACTTTGGGAGATGAGACCGGCGGTTTGTACACCGGCTCATCACTCCGGCTGGCTGGCAGAACTGGTATGCAGCAACTCTTTGCGCTCTAATGAATTAAATAGTGCCCCTGGCCTTTTAAAGGAGGAAATGCGACGTCTGGGTTCACTGATTATTGCCTGTGCCGATGCCAATCAGGTTCCAGCCGGCAGGGCCCTGGCGGTTGATCGCGAAGGTTTTAGCCGAGCCGTGACCAAAGCCATCGAGGGTCATCCTTTGATTGAGCTTTATCGGGAAGAGGTATCTGAAATCAGCCCGACAGAACCGGTTTTAGTAGCAACCGGCCCCCTTACCTCACCGGCTCTAGCTAAACATCTACAGAATCTGACTGGTGAAGATTACTTGAGTTTTTATGATGCGGCGGCACCAATAGTGACCCGGGAATCTTTAGCTGAGGAACATGTTTTTTGGGCCTCCAGATACGAAAAAGGAGAACCAGCTTATCTAAACTGTCCGCTTAACGAAGAGGAATATCGCATTTTTTACGAAGCATTGGTCACTGCCGAAAGACATTTAGGTAAAGAGTGTGATGATCTGCGGTTTTTTGAGGGCTGTATACCAGTCGAGGTTATGGCTGATCGGGGTTTCGATACTCTGCGCTATGGACCAATGAAACCGGTTGGTCTGATCGATCCGCGCACTGGTCGAATTCCTTATGCTGTGGTTCAATTGCGGCAGGATAACCGCGAAGGAACTCTTTTCAATCTGGTTGGCTTT
>JAAZDI010000166.1 GCA_012512295.1 Syntrophomonadaceae bacterium | reverse complement strand
CCTTAAGACGGTAAACCCGGCCCAGATTAGTAAAAAATAACATATAATGGTGGGTAGTTGTAATAAACAATTGATCAACAAAATCTTCGTTTTTCGTGATTATGCCAGTTACGCCTCTACCCCCCCGGCGCTGGCTGCGGTAAGTAGAAAGGGGCAAACGTTTGATATATCCCTGGTGGGTTGTGGTGATCACTACTTCTTCATCCGGAATCAAGTCCTCAATATCAATTGCCTCATCATCCTGACTGATTTGAGTCCGCCTAGGATCAGCAAATTGTTTTTTCGCTTCCAGCAGCTCTTGACGGATAATCAGCATGATTTTATGTTCGTCGGCTAAAATCGAATTTAATTCCTCAATTAGTTTAATCAGTTCATTATATTCTTCTTCTAATTTTTGTCTTTCGAGCCCAGTTAATCTTTGCAGCCGCATATCCAGGATCGCTTGAGCCTGGATAGTTGACAGGTTAAATTTATCCACCAGGGCTTTCCGAGCGATGTCTGGTGTCCGTGATTGACGAATAGTGCGAATTACCTCATCCAGGTGTTGCAGAGCAATCCGTAACCCTTCAACGATATGCAGCCGCTCTTCTGCCTTGCGTAATTCATAACGGGTTCTGCGGGTAATCACATCTTTTCGGTGTTCCAGGTAATAAGTTAAAACCTCTTTCAAATTTAAGATCCGAGGCTTTCCATCAACCAGGGCAAGCATGATGACCCCAAAGGTATCCTCCATTTGGGTATGCTTGTATAAATGATTAAGCACCACGCGAGGAGTAACATCCCGACGCAATTCAATAACAATCCGCATACCGCTTCGGTCCGATTCATCCCGCAGCTCAGTAATCCCTTCGATTTTTTTCTCTCTGACCAGTTCGGCAATTTTTTCTACCAAACGGGCTTTATTGACCTGGTAAGGCAATTCAGTCACAACAATGGCTGTTTTATTTCCGGGCAATTCTTCAAGAGTCGCACAAGCCCGTACCCGAATTGCTCCCCGACCGGTGACGTAGACAGTTTTAATCCCTTCTTGTCCCATAATGACACCGCCAGTGGGAAAATCAGGTCCCTTAATAAATTGAACCAGGTCATTTATCTCTGCTTCGGGATGATCGATCAAGTGAACCAAACTATCAACCACTTCACCCAGGTTGTGGGGTGGGATATTGGTCGCCATACCCACCGCAATCCCGGCTGACCCATTAATCAAAAGGTTGGGGATCCGGGAAGGCAGTACTGTCGGTTCTTCACGAGTTTCGTCGTAATTTGGACGAAAATCAACCGTTTCTTTTTCGATATCCGCCAGCATCTCCTGAGTAATCCGCGCCATTCTAACTTCAGTATACCGCATGGCGGCAGCTGAATCGCCGTCAATTGAACCAAAGTTGCCGTGACCATCGACCAACGGATAACGGGTTGAAAAATCTTGGGCTAAGCGAACCATGGCTTCATAGACCGCACTATCACCGTGCGGGTGGTACTTACCTAAGACTTCCCCGACTAAGTAGGCTGATTTGCGGTGCGGCTTATCCGGGGTTATGCCTAAATCGTGCAGAGCATAAAGGATTCGGCGGTGGACCGGTTTAAGCCCATCCCGAACATCCGGCAGGGCCCGGCTCACAATAACACTCATGGAGTAATCAAGGAAAGACCGACGCATTTCCTTGTTGATATCGATCGGAATTATTTTGGAGGTTGTTGGAGATTCCACTAATTTTCCACCTTACCTTTTAACCTTGAAAAAGGATTTACTCCTAAAATTAATTTTAGGGCTATTATCTATTATTAGCTTCGAGTTCTTTTCAGCTTAGTCCGGTAGTTGAGCAACAATGAGGGTATGTTTAATACGGGACAGTAAATCTATCCCGGTGTCCTAGTGTTGCAGAAAACAGGGTTGTTAACACGTTCTGCTTAACAACCCCTTGATAAAATATAGCTCAGCTGCTGTCTTATTTGTTCATCTTTTAATTCCTGATATACTGGGATTGTTTAAATATCTAGGTTTTGGACCTCCTGGGCATGAGCCTGAATGAATTCTCGTCTTGGTTCAACCTTATCTCCCATCAGGGTGGTAAAAAGGTCATCAGCTTGCATGGCATCCTCAATGGTAACTTGCAAAATAGTCCGGGTCGCTGGATCCATAGTTGTCTCCCACAGTTGCTCTGGATTCATTTCACCCAGACCTTTATAACGCTGAATTGAGTAATTTTGCCGCCCGATTTTTTGTAAAAGTCGAGACAATTCTTGGTCCGAATAGACATAATGTTGCTCTTTACCTTTCTTTACTCGATAAAGCGGAGGCTGGGCAATATAAACATAGCCGTTTTCAATTAATTCTCGCATATAACGATAGAAAAAGGTTAACAGCAAGGTCCGGATATGAGCACCATCAACGTCGGCATCAGTCATTATGATCAATTTAAAATACCGCGCCTTAGACAAATCAAAATCTTCCGAGATACCGGTGCCCATAGCGGTAATGATGGCCCGGATTTCTTCGTTATTTAAAATTTTGTCCAGCCGGGCTTTCTCGACGTTGAGAATTTTTCCCCGCAGGGGCAGGATAGCCTGAAAACGTCGGTCACGACCCTGTTTCGCCGAACCACCAGCTGAATCTCCTTCCACCAGAAACAGTTCACTTTCTTTGGGATCCTTGGAGGAGCAGTCAGCCAATTTACCAGGTAAGGTAGAGGTTTCCAGGGCATTTTTCCGGCGGACCAATTCCCGAGCTTTGCGGGCAGCCTCTCGGGCTCGGGCCGCATTAATTGATTTTTCGACTATTTTTTTGGCAATGGCCGGGTTTTCTTCCAAGAAGTAACCAAATTCTTCAGTAAAGGTAGAGTCAACAATACCTCTAATCTCTGTGTTGCCTAATTTTGTCTTGGTTTGCCCTTCAAATTGTGGTTCCGGCACCTTGACACTAATGATGGCGGTTAGACCTTCCCGGATATCTTCACCTAATAAATTATTTTCGTTTTCTTTAAGAAAATTATGTTTTCGAGCATAATCATTAACCATTCTGGTCAAAGCGGTCCGAAAACCGACTTCATGGGTTCCGCCTTCCTGGGTTCGAATATTATTAGCAAAAGAATAGATATTTTCTGCGTAAGAATCATTGTACTGTAAAGCAACTTCTAGGATTACTTGATCTTTTTCGCGCTTAAAGTAAATGGGTTGATGATGGATCGTATTTTTATTTTTGTGCAAGTAGCGAACAAAATCAACGATCCCGCCGTCATGCCTCAGCTTGGTCTGCTCTCCGGTTCGTTCATCTTTAAAAATTATGGTTAGGCCACCATTTAAGAAGGCTAGCTCCTGAAGGCGGTGCAGAATGGTTTCCGCATCAAATTCAAGAACCTCAAATATTTCATGGTCCGGTTTAAAAGTGATGATTGTTCCAGTTTCTTCGGCCCGACCGATTTCTTGAACCGGGGTTACCGGTACACCGCGCTCATATTTTTGGTAGTATAATTTGCCGTCCCGTTTCACCCAAACCTCTAGCCATTCCGATAGTCCGTTAACCACGGACATACCTACGCCGTGTAAGCCGCCAGATACTTTGTATCCTTTGCCGCCAAACTTGCCGCCGGCGTGCAGCATAGTCAAAGCAACTTCTACGGCCGGCCGTCCGGTTTGCGACTGGACCTCAACCGGAATACCCCGTCCGTTATCTTCGACCCGAACACTGTTATCCGGTTTAATCGTTACTTCAATCTGATCACAATAGCCGGCTAAAGCCTCGTCAATACTGTTATCAACAATCTCATATACCAGATGGTGTAATCCGCGAGGACCGGTCGAACCGATATACATGCCCGGTCGTTTTCGGACCGCTTCCAAGCCTTCTAATACCTGTATCTGATCAGCACCATAATCTAAATTATCGGGAGCTGCTTTTGCCTTCGCCAAGATCAGGCCTTCCCCCTTTCCTATGAGTGGACGACCCTTCAATTATACCACATAATTCATCCATCACTAATAGCTTCAAAACAATCACTTTGTAGGATTACAATACATCTTGGACAAAGAGTAAAAAAATAATGAGAAATGAGAGCGCTTCGGTTATTGTTAAGGTACCACCACAAAACAATCATCGAAGGAGGCAATCATTTCTCATGAATACAATAACACAAGATATGAAATACCGCCATTCTTTAGTTCGTTTTGCTTTGAAACATGGTGTTTCAAAAGCTTCCCGAAAGTATAATCGTGCGCGCTCTTTCATCTATTTTTGGCTAAATCGTTACGATGGTACTATTGAATCTCTGGCTTGTAAATCTAAACGTCCTCATTCTCACCCTAATCAACATACTCCCGAGGAACTTCAACTTATTAATAATATGCGCCGCCGAAATCCTTCTTTAGGTCTTGTTGAGTGCTGGTTTCGCTTAGTAGAACGGGGATATAATCGTCACATCGTTAGCCTTTATCGTGTCATGCGACGTATGGCTTTAATCCAAAAGCCTCAGAAAAAAACCTATATCCCTAAGCCTTATACTCAGATGACTTACCCTGGAGAAAGGATTCAAATAGATGTTAAATTTGTTCCTAAATCCTGCTGTCCTAATCTCTTACCGGGTGAACGTTATTATCAATTTACAGCTATTGATGAGTTTTCCAGACTTAGATTTTTAATGGGCTTTAAAGAACATAGTTCATATTCTGCTGCTATCTTTTTAGAAGCTGCTGTTGCTTTTTACTCTAAACATGGCATCAGCGTTCAATGTGTTCAAACGGATAATGGGTTGGAGTTTACTAATCGTTTTTCTAATACCAAGAAAGATAAGCCTACTCTTTTTCAAACTACTGCTGCTCGTCTTGGCATTACTCACAAAATCATCAAACCTTTTACTCCTAGACATAATGGCAAAGTTGAGCGCAGTCACAGAGAAGATCAGAAACGTTTCTACAATTCTCATCGTTTCTATAGCTTTACTGATTTTTCTAATCAGCTTAAAACTTATATGTCCAGGTCTAACAAAATACCGATGCGTCCTCTAAATTATAATAATCCTCTTTCTTTTCTCGCTTTGCATCGTGTCCAACTTGTTTGACAAACCTACACAAAACAATCACTTGTTATTGTTTGTTTAGTTCAATTCTATATTTCTTCTTCTATAATATTCTTAAACGATACAGCCCGTTTGGTTAGAGTGGCGGCAGAGATAGGGGAAAGATAGATAGTGTCGCTGGTAATAACAAATGATTTTTCTTTACCTGGTTCAACTACTCGATAGATAAAGCCTTCATCTTGCACGACCTGGAGAAATTCTCGAGTCGCTGCACCTTGTTTAGTAGTTTCTAGATTTAAGATCGCTACCAGATCCTTTACCGGTATCACAGTATTTCCGCCTAGATGCAAGAACACTAGAAACTCCCCCTCGATATTTATTTTTTCCAGAAATTTGGTTTTATAAACCCGGCTGAAACCTGGTAATTGGCTGCCTGATGAATTAGGTCCTTTGGAATATTATCTAGACTAGTCGTAGTTAAAAAAACCTGTCTTTCTGATTCTAACATTTTAATTAAAGAATAACACCGTTTAACATCTAATTCAGATAAGACATCATCTAACAGAAGGACTGGTCGATTTGCCAAATGTTCATCCAAAATCGTTAATTCACTTAAACGAAGAGCTAGGACTAGACTGCGGTGTTGTCCTTGTGAACCATATTGGCGCAAGTTTTTTCCATTAATTCGAAAAATAAGATCATCGCGGTGGGGGCCGATGCTGGTAGCCCCTTTTTGATAATCAAGACTCCTTAACTGACTTAATTTGTCTAGGATATTATGCGTTAGAAAATCGATATTTTGTTGTAAATTAAAAGGAATATTTAGAGAAGAAGAGTAAAAGAGATTCAATTCCTCATCTTTACAAGCTATT
>JAAZDI010000165.1 GCA_012512295.1 Syntrophomonadaceae bacterium | reverse complement strand
GGAAAACACGTAAATAATTCACAGTTGGTTTTTAATTCTGCGGCAAGCTTTCGGTATAGTGATTCAGCAGCTTTATTGGAAGGCGTGATAGTTATCTCCAAAAATTGAGTTTTATTACATGATCCACGATTTAGCAAATGCTTCAACATCTTTAATCCTAATTTACGTCGACGAAATGCTTCATCTACCGCTACCTGCCAGATAAAAATAACTTCTGGTTTATGTGGCGGACTAAATGCAGAAATAAAGCCAATTACCTTGCTTTCTATTTCAGCAACTACACAAGTATCGCTAAAATATTTACTTAATAACAGATAACTGTACGCTGAATTTAGATCTAACACTTTTGTATCTTTAATCAGTTCCCAGATGGCTTTAGCATCTTCTTCATGTGGACTTCGCAACCGGAGTTTTGCAGTCACATCATTTTCTATCATTTCTAATACTCCCCTGCTTTTTTACTTTTTTGTGCAAGCATTAATTAGTACTTTGAAGTGGTTAGGCACCCCTTTTGTGTAAAAAAATCAGCAATTTATAGGCAACTTTAACATGCATATAAGTTGTCTGTTTCAGCTTACCATAAGCAGTATATAGTAAACAACTCCTATTTTTAGCCAGGTTGTCTGTTGAGCTAAAAATAGCATTCACTATAACCCATTTACTAATGCTAACACTTAAATTATCTGTAATATACGTTATAAAAAACAAAAACCCCAGCATGGGGCTGAGCCAATCAATCTTTGTTTAGATCCAGGTTTTGATTCTAAAGCTGAATAATATGAGTGGCGCAATAGAGACAGGGATCAAATGATCGTGCTACTCTTCCAACTTCGATAGGTATTTTTGGATCTTCAATGGGAATCCCGATCAGACATTGTTCAACCGGACCCAGTTTATCAAAATCATCTCTTGGTGAAAAGTTCCATTCTGATGGGGTTATGATTTGATAATGCGCTACTTGATTCGATTCGACCCGAATTCTATGCAGCAAACTTCCCCGAGGTACCTCTAAGGCACCAAATGCCTGCTTTGCAATCTGCTTGTCAGGCGGTCGATAGGCAAGTTTTTCTGGCTCTATCTCACCTAACCACTGCGACATTAAACGACCGATTAGATCCGCCTCATAACTTCGAGCGAGGACTCGGTCCATGGTAGAAGAACCAAAGGTTTGTCCCCGGATTATTGCCCGGGCCAGCGGACCAACTTCCATAGGTTCATTAGCGTATCTAGATGCTTCCAGCCAGGTATAAGCACCGGGTTTGTAAGGTTCTGGCTGCTTGCGCTCTTCAGGTTGGCTTATTCCTTCTGAGGTTTGTTGCTTAGACAACCAAGTGTATTTGGTTGTTTTAGTTATTTGGCGAATATCTAACGTTTGCTTCCTTTCTTGAATTATAACTCCAGGTGGTATCGCGTATTGACCCTTACTGTTAAGAAAACCACCATATGATAGAAAATTTCCCGGTCCTTGACCGATTTTAAAATAATCTGGGTAAGTGTCAGCCAGTAAATGAGTATCCGGCAACAGTCTGGTCTCAATAAATTGCTGCACCGCAGCTAATTTTGCGGCAAATTTGTTTAGGGTATCTGCACGAGGCCCTACAGTGGATCCCCCTGGCACTAACCCATGAGGATGTGGAACCTTGCCCCCAAACAGGGTTAACATGTCATGGCACATCCGACTAGCGGACACTGCTTCCTGATAGTGGGACCAAAGCACGTCGTTTTCTTCTTTGGTAAAGCGATAATCCCGTCCTGTTGGATTAAAAAAAGGGAAATTTGGTGGTGCTTTGAGATAATCAGGAAGTTCCAAAAAATAAAAATGTCGGAGGTGATTCTGCAGAAATTCGGCTCCAAGCATCAGATTGCGTAACAGCCGTCCGTTAGGCGGCACCTCAGTTAAGTATATCTGCTCCAACATCAGACTAGAGACCATTGCGTGGGCGGTTGAGCAGATACCACATATTTTTTCGGTTAAGTAAGCAGCATCAAATGGATCACGTCCGACCATGATTGTTTCATAGCCCCGGTATACCCCACCGATAACGCGAGCGTTAACCACGCGGCCTTGTTTGACTATAGCTTGAATACTTAATTGACCGCTGCTCCGGGTAATTGGGCTAACAGTTATTCTTTTTGGACGATTTTTCATGTTATCGGACTGGTTGACTCTCGGCTGATCCATTTTGGTTTCCCTCCCTTCCTGTCTTTTTAGTATCTACCGCTGTTTTATACCATTTCCCGTATACTATTTTCGGTCATTCTCTTCAAGATTTTAGAAATCAATTTAAGGCGATTAGTCATCAAGCGGGAAGGGAGGTTTAAAAAAGGGCTCCATGCCGTCTGGATAGGTTGATTCGGTGCAGCCAATACAGGGGGTGTTTGCCTTAACCGGCCAGTTTAAATAACTGTTCCATTGGCGTTCAGGACAATCCGCATGGGTTAACGGTCCTTTGCATCCCAATTCAAACATACACTCAGGGTCACCTAACTTTTTAGCAAAAATTCGCTGATCAAAAAAGGATCTTCTGGTACAGCGTCGGTGAACCGTTTCGCCATAAAAAATTATAGGTCGTCCATATTGGTCTACTTCCGGCTCACCAAATAATAATAGATGAGCCAGAGTACCAATAATCCAATCTGGGTGGGCTGGACAACCGGAAACGTTAATCACTGTTCTTTGCAAAAACTCTCCCACTCCGACGCTTTTCGAAGGATTAGGCTTAGCGGCCGTTGGTCCTCCAAAGCAAGCGCAGGTCCCAACAGCCATGACGTAGCGGGCGCGGGGAGCAATTCTAATTATCAGTTGAGAGCCAGTAATTATTGTATTATCTTTGACGGCCACGATACAAAGTTTTCCTTGACTTAGTGTCGAAATCGCCCCTTCGATTATCAGTAAAAAACCATTTGGATCCTCTACGGTTCTATCTAATATTGTCCAGGCCTCATTGTCTTCCGCCCACATCAAGGTATTCTGAAACCTTAAATCAATCAAGCCCTGCAAGATTTGGTTAAGATTTGGGCCAACGGCATTAAGCATTGAAATAGTATTGCCGCCGCAACCGCTAACCTCAATTCAAATGACCGGTAATTTTCTATTCGGTTGGGCATTATATAGATCAGATAAAGAGTAAAGCACTTTGGATAAATACTCTGTTCCGGACAATGAACGTGAAGCATTGATTAACTCTTCCCGGGTCATTTCTTCACCCCCTAACCAAAATATTCAGGGGCAAGATATGTTATGCTAACGCCGGCAGACAATAGTCTAATTTATTTATTGCCTTTCTATCTCCGATCTGAGATCCGACAGAACTTTACCGGCTTTCTCTCTAATAACTAATTCAGCCTGATGATCAAAACTTGTTATTTCTAGGTTAATAATGGCTACGCGCTTGGCTATGTTGGCTAAACTGTTTGCTGGAGAAACTGTCAGGCTGCTGCCCACTACCAACAACAAATCTGATTGTTCGACTTCGCTGATTGCACTCCAGAAGTCGCGCGGCATTGGGTCACCAAAAAGAGTAACATCTGGGCGTAAAACACCACCGCAACTACACATTGGCGGTATTGTCCCAGATTCTATAAGTTTACGAATATCAAACATCTTATACTTTTTCTGGCAACGCATACAATGACCGGTCCGAAGATGGCCGTGAACTTCCAGGACTCTTTGGGAACCGGCTTTTTGGTGTAATCCATCTATATTCTGAGTAATTACACTGGCCAAAAGTTTTTTCTGTTCTAGCCAACCTAAAACTTTGTGACCTGAATTAGGTTTTATTGATTCTAAATTTAGAAAATGAACAAATCCATCCTGATAAAAACGTTGCGGATTACGCTTTAAAGCCTTAACGGAGAGAACTGCCACGGGGTCAACCTTTTCCCATAACCCGGTTCCCTTACTTCGGAAGTCGGGAATACCGCTTTCTGTACTAATGCCGGCACCTGTAAAAGCAACTACGCGTTTGGCAGACCTTATTAGCTTAGCTAGTTGAATAATCCGCTGGGTATAATCCATTTCAATCCTCCTATCTATGTGTTTATTCTATCGCTCAAAATATTAATCAACAAGATTTTGTTTATAATCTTTATTGCCCAGAGATATTGAGAATAAAGCTAATAAGAGTTTACTAAATTGCTTAGCAGTTTCTTCTAAAGTCAAGCCGTTAGTTAAGAGAAAATCCGGGGTCATTACTTTATTTATCGAAGCTACAATAACAGCAGTTAGTATTCTTGAGTCTATCTCCTGGACAGCCGATTTATTTTCGCTTTTCTCCATCATTAACCGAATGAGGTTTTGAATCTTTTCTTCCCGTATTTTTTTAATTCTTTGCCATAAATAGGGGTAGTGTAATCTTAAATCATTAAGTCCCTGGAGATTAAAAATAAATTGACCTTGAGTTAAGATGTAATCAAACATATAAGATACAACGTTTTCTACGTTATCTTCTTTGGTGGCTAATTGAATAAACTTTTCTTCTGTTTCTTGAATAAAGGAATCTATTGTTGCCTCAATAATCTCTTCTTTACTTCTGAAGTAGCGATAAATTGTTCTTTTACTTAGGCCGGCTTGATTTGCTAACTTATCCATGGTTAGACTGTAAAAACCACGGGTTCTAGCCAACTCTCTACAGGCTAAAACGATTCTTTTTTCTATATCCAATACGTCACACCAACTTGTCAAAAATTTTCTTAGCGGTTCCTTATGCTTATGTTTCTTGGGCGAAAAGCTACTTGTCGAATATCAAGAATCTATGCTAGACAATTTTTTTCTTAAACTTAAGCGTACTAACGATTAATAGAACAATTGAAAAGACTAGCAGCGCAGTAACCTGGCCAACCAAATATTGAAACCCGATACCCTTGAGAATGATACCCCGGATAATGTCCAAGTAATAGGTTAGGGGAATGAATGCACTTAGATAATAGATAAACTGGGGCATCGCGTCACGAGGAAACATAAAGCCGGATAACAGGATACTGGGCAGCATAACAAAAAAAGACATCTGAAAAGCCTGCATCTGAGTTTTCGCGATATTTGATATAAAAATGCCTAGTCCAAGTGAGGCGGTTATGAAAAATAGCGTTAATAGATAGAGTTCAAGCAAACTGCCTTTAATTGGAACATCAAAAACAGTAACTGCGACCACAAGGGCTACCGTTATCTGGATGTAACCTAGTGCAATATAGGGCAGAATCTTGCCGATCATTAGTTCATATGGTTTGATTGGCGTAACCAGCAACTGCTCAAGAGTACCCCTTTCTCTCTCTCGGACAATGGCGACAGCGGTAATGATCACCATGGTCATGGTTACAATAATGCCCAAAATAGCCGGTACCATGAAATAGGCTGTAATCCCATCGGGATTATACCATGGCCGAACCCGAATATCATAAGGCGGTCCTTGAAACTGCACCTTTTGGGCCAATATTTCCTGGGATTTGAGCAAACCAATCGAATTAGCAACTGCAATAGCTTGATTAACTTCGGCATAATTTTTAGCAGTTTTTATCACATCAAAATAACCTGAAGCGGAAAAGGATGCCAGCAGTTCTCGGCTCTCATTGGTTAAGGATTGGTCAAAAACTATGGTCGGAATATGTTTTACCTCGGTTTGAATAGCATAGCCAAATAATAATAATTGAATTAGCGGCATCATAAAGACCAAGGCAAAGGTTAAACGATCACGGCGCATCTGAATAAATTCTTTTTTTAAAACGGACAGAATTCGACTCATCGGACCACCTGCTTTCGTTTCTTTTTAGCAAGTGCGATAAAAACGTCTTCCAGAGTCGGGGTAATCGGTCTAGCTGATTTGCCAACTAACTCCTCCAGCTCTTTAACATTTGATTCATTGTCCAGGAGAACGTGCAGAAGCGGACCGTGCAGACTGCACTCTCTAACATAAAGCTGCTGTTCGATTCTATCTATCTGATCAATCGCCTGGGGCAGGTCAAGTTCGACCATAAACCCTTCGACCGCACTCTGTTTTAGGTTGTCAGGTGTATCCATGGCCAGTAGTTGTCCAGCCGAAATGAAGGCAATCCGATTACAACGTTCAGCCTCATCCATAAAATGAGTGGTTACTATTACTGTCGTTCCTTGATTAGCCAGTTTTTGAATAATCGTAAAAAAGTCTCGTCTACTGGTTGGACTGACCCCGCTAGTTGGTTCATCTAAAAAAACAATTGATGGTCGACCGATGATGGCACATCCCAGGGCTAGTCTTTGTTTCCAGCCACCGCTTAAATTAGCAACCACTTCATCCTCTCTGCTAGTTAATTGAGCCATAGTGATCATTTCTTTGATGCGATTTTTTCTTTCACTATTCGGAAGGCTGTATAGTCCAGCATAAAAGCTAAGATTTTCCTCGACGGTTAGATCATCATACAAACTAAACTTTTGGGACATATACCCAATATGCGGTTTTATCTTTTCACTCTCTTTGATTAGGTCGTAGCCGAGTATTTGACCGAAACCTGAGGTTGGTGTCAGAATTCCACACAGCATTCGGATCGCCGTGGTTTTTCCAGCCCCATTTGGCCCAAGAAATCCGCAGATTTCTCCTGGTTTGATGTTTAAGGACAAGCGGTCAACCGCGGTAAAGCTGCCAAAAACCTTGGTCAAATCATGGACACTGATAGCATAATCCATTAGACCACCTCTTTTTCGGCTAAAGATACAAAAACATCTTCCATGGTAGGTGAAACTTTAGTAATCGTGATATTAGTTATGTTTCGACTGATCAGGTAGGATTTAATGAATTTTTCAGCCGCCGAGACATCCTCGACTGCTAAATGGTATTTATCCCCATAGAAAGAGGATTCAATGACTAAACTCAGTCCCTTGAAAAGGTCGGGATCTTTTGATTCGGTTTTGATATCCAGCAAACTATGGGGAAAGCCATTCTTGAGGTTTGTTGGTGAATCTACCGCCACTAACCTACCCTGGTTGATAAAAGCTACCGTAGTACAGAGTTCAGCTTCATCCATATAGGGTGTTGAAACCAAGATTGTTATCCCTTCTTTGTTTAGATGATATTAAATCTTCCAGAATTCTTTACGGGACTCCGGATCAACGCCGTACGTTG
>JAAZDI010000164.1 GCA_012512295.1 Syntrophomonadaceae bacterium | reverse complement strand
GGTCAAATATTAAGACTTGTTGGCTCGCTTTGCGCGGCTTGCGAGAATCTAGAAGGATTTTGAAGCAATTTGCCCCCGATCTGGTTGTGGGGACCGGGGGCTATGTTTGTGGTCCGGTAGTCCTGATGGCCTATTGGTTGGGAATACCGACTGCAATTCACGAACAGAACGCTTGGCCCGGAATCACGAACCGTATTTTATCTCGGTTGGTAAGTTTAGTCATGACTACTTTTGAGGAATCTAAACCTCATTTTAATCGGGCGGCTCGAGTGGAGGTAACCGGGTTGCCGATCCGGCCTGAAATAATGGAAGTTAACCGCTTGGTAGGTGCCCAGAGGTTAGGTCTTGATCCTCAGCTCCTGACAATATTAGTGGTCGGAGGAAGTCGAGGAGCCCAGAGTATTAACCGGGCGATGCTAGCGGTTCTTGAGCATTATCAAAATCGGCCAGATATCCAGATCGTACAGGTTACGGGGACTTTGGGATATGAGGAAACAAGAAAGTCTATTATAGAACGGGGTTTAAATCTGGAGGAAAGTGGGAATATTAGAGTTGTTCCTTATCTTTATGATATAGAGAACGCTTTGGCGGTAGCGGATTTAATGATTTGTCGAGCTGGAGCGGCAACTTTAGCAGAGATTAGTGCCAAAGGGATTCCCTCTGTTTTAATCCCATATCCTTATGCCTCAGAGAACCACCAGGAACACAACGCTCGGGCATTTGAGGCACAAGGAGCGGCAGTAGTGATTAAAGATCGTGACCTTAGCGGCGAAAAATTATTAGTTACGGTCCAGGAACTGCTGGGAGAACCGGGCAGGTTGGCTCGGATGGCCGTGGCGGCACATAAACTCGGCCGGCCTCAGGCGGTCAAGGAAATCGTATCCTTACTTAGCAACTACCTATAACCAGTCAAGTGAAGACGCTATAGTCACAACTATAACTAATATTGCATAAGATGGAGTGCCAGAAGGTACAATTTGTCGCTACTAGCTATCTACTCGGCTACTTAAGACAGAAGTGCAGGGCCGGAAGGAGTGACATTAACTTTGATAACCTGGTTATGTCAGCGGGAGGCTATGAAGAAAGAAACATATAAATTGGAATCAGCCACCATCCCTGTAGAGGCGAACGGCGGATTCCACTTCATCGGAATTGGTGGAGTCGGCATGAGTGGTATTGCTCAGATTCTGCTGCGACAGGGATACCGCGTAACTGGTTCAGATCTGAATTCTGGAGAAGTTACTCGGCATCTAGCTGCCGAAGGAGCGACTATTTATCAAGGACACACTGCAGAAAACCTGGGCCCTGACATTACTAGGGTTGTGGTTTCATCAGCGATTCCATTAACTAACCCTGAGATTGTGGAAGCGCGGCGTCGCGGACTAGCTGTGGTCCATCGAGGTGATATGCTGGCTTTTTTAATGAATCCGCGTAAGGGAATAGCTGTAGCCGGCGCTCACGGCAAAACAACAACCACCGCCATGATTGCGCTGGTTTTAGAGAGAAATGGCCTAGATCCAACAGTCTTGGTCGGTGGTCATGTTAAGGAATTACAGGGTAATGCTAAATTAGGAACCAGCGAGTATTTAGTCGCTGAGGCTGATGAAAGCGATGGTTCCTTTCTGAAGTTAATTCCGTATTGTGCTGTGGTGACCAATGTAGAAAATGATCATCTTGATTATTATCATTGTCTGGACAATATTCGGGAAGCTTTTACTCGTTTCCTCGGGCAGGTTAAAGCAGATGGATTTGCCGTAGTTTGTGGAGAAGATCCGTTTTTACAATCCGCGGCCGCACGAAATTCACGGCGCTACTTGACCTATGGTCTTAAATCCAGTATGGATTTTTGGCTCAGCAGCATTGATGGTCGCGGTTTTGAAACCTGGGGAGATGTTTATTACCGGAATCAGAGACTTGGTCGCCTAATCTTAAATGTACCCGGGGTTCATAACCTAATGAATGCTTTGGCGGCGATTGCGGTGGCTCAGGAATTGGGTCTGAGTTTTCAGTCAGCAGCCGATTCTCTTTATGACTTTCATGGGGTCCATCGTCGTTTTGAGGTGATGGGTGAGGTTAACGGAGTATTAGTGGTCGACGATTATGCCCATCACCCGACTGAGATTAAAGCAACGCTAAGGGCCGCGCGTCAGATGTCTGTTCAACGTTTGATTGCGGTCTTTCAACCGCACCGTTTTACCCGAACGCATTTCCTGCGGGAGGAGTTTGGCGATGCCTTCCAAGAAGCGGACCAGGTGATTATTAATGAGATTTATTCAGCCGGCGAAGCCCCAATTGAAGGGGTTACCGCTCGAATACTAGTTGAAGAGATTAAAAAACAAGGGATCCAGCCGGTGGATTATTTTTCAACCCGAGAAGAAATTGTTGACTACCTCGTAGACAAGGTAAAACCGGGAGATCTGGTTATCACGATGGGAGCCGGTCATATCTGGACCGTCGGTCGGGATCTGGTGGAGCGATTAAAAGACAGAGCTAGGTTCTAGGATGTTTTTGGGTGGCATTATGGTTATGAAAGGAGTTGAAAGTTGTAACAATAAGTGCCCTGGCTTAATTTCGGGGTGCAGGAGGTTGCAACTATGGATAAAATAAGGATTGTAGGGGGAAATCGCCTGGAGGGGGAAGTTAAAGTCAGTGGGGCCAAAAACGCCTCTCTGCCCATTCTGGCGGCCTGCTTATTAACTCGTGGTGAATGTGTGTTGCATGGAATTCCCTGTTTGCGTGATGTGGAGGTTATGCTGCAGGTTCTACGTTCCCTTGGGGCCCGTGTTACTTGGCAGGGTTCCGATTTGGTTGTTTCTGCTCAGGAAGTAGTAGCGACAGAAATACCGGAGTCCTTGATGCGTCAGATGCGGGCTTCGAATCTGGTAATGGGTGCCTTATTAGGTCGATGCGGTACTTTCAAGGCTTTTACCCCTGGTGGGTGCGCCATTGGTTCCCGGCCGATGGATCTGCACCTTAAAGGTTTTAACGCTTTAGGAGCGAAAATAAATCAAGAGTATGGTTTTATTATCGGAGAGGCGCAGCGCGTTAGGGGTGTCTCAATCCAATTGGATTTTCCTTCAGTTGGAGCAACCGAGAATCTAATGATGGCCGCTACCCTGGCTGAAGGAGTGACGGTTATCCGCAATGCGGCTCGAGAACCAGAAATCGTTGACTTGCAGAATTTTCTGCGTCGCCTAGGGGCGAGGATTTGGGGGGCCGGAACGCACGAGATAAGGATTGAGGGAGTGGCTAACCTGGGAAGTGGAGAGCATACGGTAATTCCGGATCGAATCGAGACGGGGACTTTTCTAGTCGCCGGGGTGCTAACCCAAGGGGATGTCCTGATTTCCAATGCAGTCGAAGAGCACGTTGAATCCATTTTAGCCAAACTCCAGGAAGCCGGGGCTGAAGTCTCCTCGGGGAAAGAAGGGGTCCGCGTCCGGGGAGGTTGTTGTTTGAAAGCGGTTGATGTTAAAACACTCCCTTATCCCGGTTTTCCCACTGATATGCAGCCCCAGATTGTCACCCTCCTGTCTGTGGCTAATGGCACCAGTTTGGTAACGGAAACTATATTCGAAAACCGTTTTAAACATATTGACGAACTCCGGCGTATGGGAGCCAGGGTACGCTTAGAAGGAAGGAGCGTTATTATATACGGTGTTCCTCGACTGACTGGAGCAATCGTCGAGGCCAGTGATTTACGGGCGGGAGCAGCCCTGGTCCTGGCGGGTCTGGTAGCTGATGGTGAGACCCTGGTAGAGGGAACGGTCCACATTGATCGTGGCTATGAACGGTTGGAGGAAAAGTTTAAACAACTGGGAGCCGATATCCAGCGGCTAACAAAATGAAGTTTAAGGTAAACCTCCCAGAATTTCTTTTGGGAGTGTTTTTTTGTTTAGCCGTTGGACAAGGAATTTATTTCTGATATAATTACTTTGTTGGAGGGTGTGGTGAATTGACTACCCCTATTATTAATCCCAAAAGAAATGAAACTTCAGTATTGTGGCGACTTTTGTTAAGCTTTACTTTTTTGCTTTTATCAACTACGGCCTTGTATTTCTTTTTGCACTCGCCGGCCTTTGGAATCAAAGAGGTGGTGGTTGAGGGCAACCAGTCGTTGGGTTCAGCGGAAATTATTCGGCTGAGCGGGGTGGCTCCCGGCACCAACATCTTTCTGGTTGATGAAGAACAGATTCAAGGCCGGTTGTATTTACATCCTCTTCTTGAGACCGTCAAAATCGAACGAAGGTTACCCAACAAGCTAATCATTCAAGTACAAGAAAGGGTCCCCTGCCTTCTTCTGCCGGTGACTGATGGCTTTGTGGTAATTGATCATCAAGGAGTCTGCCTAACCCGGGTAGGGAGTATAGTCGAGATTAATCGGCCAGTGGTAACTGGTTGTGTAGTTCCGCCAGATGTTCTGCCAGGGCAAGTAATTGATGTTGTCATTTTGCAGCAGTTTCTTCCGGTTGTCGATCAGATGAGTTCTGAGATGATACAATCAATTTCGGAGATTAATTTAGAATCCGCTGAAAGAATCAAGATATATTCGCTAAATGGGGTGGAGATCAGGGTAGGAACAATTGATCATCTAGTAGAACATTTGGATTTACTGCAACAGATTTTGACAGTAGAACTCAAACGCTTAGATCAGCCAATTGAGTATATCGATATGAGTTTTAAGGGGTCACCAGTAATCAAGTTTGCGCAGGGAAAGACGAGGTGAACCGTATGAAATCGCGCAGCGGTTATCTTACCATTGCCCTAGTATCCTTGGTTTTAGGACTAATGTTAGCGGTTCAGTTTAAGGTTACTCAGGGCAGTCCAGCTGATTTTGGTACTCGAAGAACTCAAGATGTCGTCAGTGAACTGAAACAGGTCACCGAAGAAAGGGACAACCTGAAGATTGAACTTGAAGAGTTAAGAATTAGCTTGAATAAGGCTATCGCCGGGCAGCAAGAAGGTTATGAAGCTTTAGTGGAGGAATTAAATAAAGCCCGACAGTCGGCCGGTTTGTTGGAAATGAAGGGTCCGGGGATAATCCTTACCCTGAACGATAGTAATAAGGTCCTCCAACCGGGAGAAGACCCTAACCTTTACCTGATTCACGATGAGGATCTGTTAATGGTGGTTAATGAGCTTAAAGCAGCCGGAGCCGAGGCGATTTCGGTCAATGGCCAGCGCGTTTTAGCCACTACCGAGATTCGGTGTGCTGGACCCATAATCCAGGTTAATGGGAATCGCATTGCCCCGCCTTTTGTGGTCACCGCCATTGGCGATCCTAATTCCCTGGAGAGTTCTCTAAACCTCAAGGGGGGAGTATTGGAAAGCTTGCAATTTTGGGGGATTCAGACCAGCATTGAGAAACCTAAAGAGGTGATTGTTCCCGGTTACTCCGGGACGATCAAGTTTAAATATGCTAGTCCGGTCAAAGAGGGGTGAGTGCTTACGTTGTGGTTTCTGGCGTTATTAGGCTTATTGGCTGGGATTTTGCTCGGTTTGAATTCACCATTGGTTATTCCGGCAATTTATTCAAAGTATATGTCAGTGGCTATCCTGGCCGCCCTCGACTCAGTTTTTGGCGGACTTCGCTCGTCAATGGAAGATACCTTTGATAATCTAGTCTTTATAACTGGTTTTTTTAGCAATGCTCTTCTTGCAGCCTTGCTCGCCTATATCGGAGATCATTTAGGGGTCGAGCTTTATATGGCAGCTATTGTCGCTTTTGGTGTTCGCATATTCCAGAATTTAGCAATAATTCGCCGTCATTTCCTAAAAAAATAATCTTAAAATATGAAACCAAAAAGAGGGAATTTATACTTTATATAGAAATATTTTACGCAGTATAATCTGGCGGGAGGTGCGCCATGGCCAGGCGGAACATTGTTGTCGGCTTGGATATTGGCACAACCAAAATAAAGGCCCTAGTAGCCGAAGTGGGGACTAACGGTCAGGTTTATATAATTGGAGTCGGCGAAACTCCTTCCAGAGGCTTGCGTAAAGGAGCCATTGTTAATATTGACGAAGCTGTCCGTTCAATTGACTTGGCCATAGAAAAGGCGGAACGGATGAGTGGGGTCGAGATAAATGATGTCTTTGTTGGGGTCGCCGGACCTAATATTAGTTCCATTAACAACCAAGGCGTGATTGCGATTACCGGTCCTAACCGAGAAATTCTTATGGATGATGTTCAGCGAGTTCTGCGAACTCTTCGAATGGTGGGACTTCCTGCTGAACGTAAGATTATCCATGTTATACCCCGACAGTTTATTGTTGATGGTTATGACGGTGTTCGCGACCCGGTGGGGATGGCCGGAGTTAGGCTTGAGGTAGAAGCACATATTATTACCGGTTCAACCACCTATTTACAAAACGTTCACAAGATAATCCAAAGTGCCGGGCTTAAACTGTTAAATCTAATGGTTAGTCCGATTGCCGCGGCAGAAGCGGTCTTGTATTCTAGCGAAAAGCAATTGGGTTCAATTCTAATCGATATCGGTGGAGGAACCACAGATGTGACCCTTTACGATGGGGGTAGTCCTTGGTTAACATTTGCCTTACCTATTGGAGGAGATCATATCACCAGTGATTTGGCCGTCGGGCTTCGTACTACTTTGGTTGAGGCGGAAAGAATTAAGCAGGAAAACGGATGTGTGCTGGCTCAGTTAGCCCCGGAAAATGAATTAATATCTGCGGTAGCAGTCGGGGGAAACGGGGTAAACCAGGTTTCACGCAAAAAAATAGCTAGTATTATCCAACCAAGGGTGCAAGAAATATTTGCCCTAATCCGAGAAGAAATTGAAAAATCAGGGTACCGGGGAATACTTCCCGGCGGATGTGTCCTTGCCGGTGGATCAGTTTTAATTGATGGCATAGTAGAACTTACCCAGGAAGAGTTACAACTGCCAGTGCGCCTTGGTTATCCGGAAGGTATAGGTGGACTGGCTGAAGTGGTCCGGAGCCCACAATACTCTACGGTTGTCGGCCTGGTACTTCAGGCGGCTAGGAATTATCGGGAAGAGTTGGTTCCCGAAGGAGATCCTTTATTGGGTGGGATTTGGGGAAAAATTAGATCTTGGTGGCGGGAAATGGCTTAATAATATAGGATAGCGGTGATAAGAGGAGGGTCATAGGGTGCTGGATTTTGAATATGAAGTAGCCCCATTGGCGAAAATTAAGGTTATTGGTGTCGGTGGAGGAGGAAATAACGCTGTTAACCGCATGATTGCAGCTGGGCTTAAAGGAGTTGAGTTCCTGGCGGTTAATACTGATGCCCAAGCATTAAATCTCTCTCAAGCAGAAAACCGGATCCAAATAGGAGTAAAATTGACCAAAGGTTTAGGAGCCGGGGCTAACCCGGAAATTGGCTATAAGGCGGCTGAAGAAAGTCGGGATGAATTGCTTCAAGCCTTGCGTGGTGCTGACATGGTATTTGTGACTGCTGGAATGGGCGGAGGCACGGGAACTGGCGGAGCACCGGTAGTAGCGGCGGTTGCCAAAGAAGTAGGTGCTTTAACAGTAGGGGTAGTAACTCGGCCTTTTTCTTTCGAAGGAAAGAAACGAGCTAATCAGGCGGAAAAAGGAATTCAAGAACTAAAAAGTCAGGTCGATACGCTAATTACAATCCCTAATGACCGTCTACTGCAGGTGGTTGATCGGAGTACATCAATAGCAGATGCTTTTCGGATTGCGGACGATGTTTTGCGTCAGGGTGTTCAAGGAATTTCTGATTTAATAGCTGTTCCCGGCTTGATTAACCTTGACTTTGCGGATGTAAAAACGATTATGACTGAAACTGGCTCCGCTCTAATGGGCATTGGCAGCGGCTGTGGGGAAACCAGGGCGATGGAAGCAGCTCGGGCCGCGATCTCAAGTCCTTTACTAGAGACATCGATTGAGGGTGCCAGAGGGGTCCTCTTAAACATCACGGGTGGGCCTGACTTAAGTTTGTTCGAAGTAAATGAAGCGGCTGAGGTGATTGCCCAAGCGGCTGACCCAGATGCCAATATTATCTTTGGGGCGGTCATTGACCAAACACTGCAAGACGAGGTTCGGGTTACCGTTATCGCAACCGGGTTTGATTCTGCTCCGGCAGACCGTAAGGAAATAGTTAAAGAAATGGAATTGCGTCCCTTTGCTAGCGGAAGCAACCTCGATATTCCGGCCTTTTTACGCCGGCGGTAGTAAATGAGTTGTGTGGAGTAAAGTCTTGACCTGAAGCTCCGGTGTTCAGCGAAGCTGGACGAATTCACTCTGGTTGTGTCCGGCGGGCATGGTTGGTTAACGCGAAAGAGTGGGAAATATCCCGCTCTTTTATTTTATTGAGTCCAGTTAATGACAAATTATGTTAATAGTTTAGAGTATAATTTTAATATAGGCATTAGTTTTCTGGATAAAACAGAGTTAAGTTTAGGCAGTACCAATTATCTTCCAGTACTAGTCCTGGAAAAAGCCCCATATACATAATAAAGATGCACAAACCTAGGGAATATGGAGGGGTTAGCATGGGACAGTCCTATGTCTACCTGGACGTAGTATTCTTGATTAACCTGGTCATGGATTATACAATTCTCTGGGCCACCGCTCGTTTCGGTCAGATACCAGCGAGTAACAAACGATTACTTGCCGGTGCTTTCGTTGGAGCTCTTTACTGTATTGCCCTGCTTGTTCCTGGTTTAACGTTTCTCTATGGTCTCCTATTTCGAGTAGTGCTCTCCCTAGTTATTGTCGGCGTAGCCTTTGCCCCCTTATCGCTAAGAAAATTTTTACAAGCGCTTGGCTACTTTTATTTAATTGCTTTTACAATGGGTGGAGCAATTCTAGGCGGAATTTATCTATTATCTACTAATCCGCAGCTTTTTGGAACAGTTAATCGTCTGTTACAGGTATTGGTAAACATCCCCTTTGGCTGGTTATTAGTCGGGGTTGCGGCAGCAGTTGTTTTGGGAAAATGGGGCACAGCCATAATCCGGCGAGCGTTGATCAAGACTTTTTATCGGGTACCGTTGACCATTTGTGTTGGTGGACAAAACCTGACGCTGCCGGCTTTGCTGGACACCGGTAACCAGCTTAAGGATCCGCTAACCAAAGCCCCGGTAGTTATCGCTGAGTATTCAGCAGTTGAACCGTTTTTGCCGGATGACTTAAAGGATATTTTTCAGCGTTCGCCGGATCTTGATTTGAAAAAAGCGGCTGAAGAATTATCTGGCTCGGAGTGGTCAAATCGATTTAGACTAATTCCCTTTTCTTCGATTGGCAAGCATCATGGCATGCTGCTCGGCCTGCGACCGGATGAAGTTAGTATTGTCGTGGATGATCGTAAAGTGACCACCCAGAATGTAGTGGTTGGCATCTACAATAAACCTCTTTGTCCCGAGGGTTCGTACCGGGCTTTACTGCATCCTGATTTATTAGGATCAGCAATGACCGCCTGAGGGCGGGATTTATGTGAGGGAGGGACGTGTGTTGGTCGATAGAGGTTCGAACCTACTCCTGGTTAGATGGGATAAATGGTGGCTAAAAGTCCGCTGGACTGTTAAACTGGTTTTCCTGAGCCTTCTTCAAAAAGTGGGGTGGCGGTCTGAAGTTCACTATGTCGGTAGCAGTGAGGCCCTCCCGCCGCCCCTGAGTTCTGACGAAGAAATCTTCCTGCTAACCCGGTTAGAAACCGGGGATCATGCAGTAAAAAGTGTGCTTATCGAAAGGAACCTTCGATTAGTTGTCTATATTGCCCGTAAATTTGAAAACACTGGCGTGGGAATTGAAGACTTGGTCTCCATTGGCAGCATCGGCCTGATTAAAGCCGTTAATACTTTTGATGTAGCCAAACGAATTAAACTGGCTACTTACGCATCCCGCTGCATTGAAAATGAGATCCTGATGCATTTGCGCCGAAATAACCGTAACCGAGTCGAAGTATCTTTTGATGAACCATTAAATGTTGATTGGGATGGCAATGAACTACTTCTTTCTGATGTGTTGGGAACAGAAAACGATGTGATTTACAAGGCCTTAGAGGATGAGGTTGATCGCGATCTCCTCCAGGCAGCCTTACTGAAACTTAGCCCGCGGGAAAAAAAGATTATGGAACTGCGTTTTGGCCTCCAAGGGGGAGAAGAAAAAACCCAGAAAGAAGTCGCCGACATGCTGGGCATATC
>JAAZDI010000358.1 GCA_012512295.1 Syntrophomonadaceae bacterium | reverse complement strand
GGGCGGCATGGGACAGGGGATACAAGAAAGGAACACCTCAAGGCTTGCCAATGCAAGCACCCAGACAGAGTTTAGTCTAGGAGCAAGTAGCCTCATTTTGATCGGTGTATTGACCCTCGTACTAATTGCTGCTCTAATATTTGCCGCCAGATTCAAGAGAAATTATTAAAGCTAAAAACCGCAAGGTCTTTCCGATATGCGGCTTTTGGCATTATACATTATACACTCTAAAGTTCTGATAACTTAAGCTTAGACAACTCGAATGCTATAATTAATCGTAGATTGGGCGAAGTTTAAAGTTATTCTACTTTACTCTTTGCTTAGCAATACTTTCAAATTTCGTATTCCATCAATATTAAAGAAAGGAAAATCAGAATGGCGAAAATTCTAATATGCGATGATGAAGAAGGGCTGCGGGCCGTACTGAAGCGATACGCCCTTTTTGAGGGGCATGAGGTTACAGAAGCCGGAGACGGCATGGAAGCAGTGGAGCTTTGCCGTAATCATACTTTTGACATCATCATCATGGATATCATGATGCCCGAACTGGATGGTTTTTCCGCGGTGAAGGAAATTCGCAAAACCTCCGACACTCCGGTAATCATGCTGTCTGCTCGCGGTGAGGAGTATGATAAGGTGTTGGGCTTTGAGCTTGGGATTGACGATTATGTTGTAAAGCCATTTTCTTCAAAAGAAATTATGCTGAGGCTAAATGCCATTTTACGCAGAATAGAGAAAAGTAAGCCGGCAAAGTTGGATGACGATGGGCATGTTATCTTTGAGAAAGATGGATTCAAAGCGGATATGACAGCGTATAAGGTGTTTATTGATGGAGTGGAAACAGAAATGGCACCTAAAGAATATGACCTTTTATTTTTCCTGATACGAAATAAAAACATTGCTGTACCACGGGAAAAGATAATGACTGAAGTATGGGGCTTTGATTACTGTGGCGATGACCGGACGTTGGATACACATATAAAACTGCTGCGGAAATCTCTCGGTCCCTATGCGCACTTCATCAAAACCCTGCGCGGATTGGGGTACCGATTTGATGGATAAGATTAGAATAAAATGGAAGATTTTTGCATTCCTCTTGGGTTTTTGCGCTTTACTGCTCTTAATCCTTTGGCTGCTTCAGACGGTGTTCTTGAGCGATATGTATAAGTTTATCCGCAAAATTGAAATGGAAAAAGCCATTCAATTGGTGGAGGAAAACATCAATAGTCCAGAGCTGAAAAATGTATTGTTTGAGCTGGAATTGACAAAGGAAATCGTTGTAAGACCAACCCATAATTTTGCACCGCCTGCTCTGCGTGCTCCTGACAGACCCGGCCGCAAACCGCCGGAGGCAATCACCAAGGTTCATGAGTTTGGATTAGCGGACGATAGTAAGATTTCTCTTACTTTTTATGCTATCATAACTCCGGTCGATGCCACAGTATCTACCCTGCAAATGCAGCTTATTATAATAACGGGGATCATGGTACTTCTGGCAACATTGCTAGCCATCATCATATCAAAGCGCATATCAAAACCCATTGAGCAGATTAATAAAAGCGCTAAGGCGCTGGCAATGGGTAACTATGAAACTGAGTTTCATGGAAAGGGATATTTGGAGATTAAAGAATTGTCCGACACCTTAAATACTGCGGCAACAGAACTTTCCAAGGCAGAACGATTGCGCCGAGAGTTGATAGCGAATATCTCCCACGATTTGCGAACACCCCTTGCCTTTATTTACAGCTATGCGGAGATGATGCACGATTTTCCCAACGAAGTTACACCTGAGCAAAGTCAAATTATTATGGATGAAACAAAGCGTCTGACTTCACTTGTAAACGATATGCTTGATATTTCACTCCTTGAGGCAGGTGTATCAAAACTAAATAAGACGAATTACAACCTGACGGAAAGCCTGAAAAAAACTATCAACCGTATGAATGAACTTGTTAAAAACGAGGGCTATAAGCTAGATTTCGAGTATAGCAAAGATATCTATATTTTCGCCGACGAAGTAAAGATTACCCAGGTATTTTATAACCTTTTACTCAACGCAATCACCCACAGCGGCGATGATAAGACTGTCATGGTGCGGCAAAGCATCAAAGAAAATAGTGTGAGAATAGAGGTGATCGATCATGGGGAGGGCATCAAGCAAAGCGACTTGCCCTATATCTGGGAGCGTTACTACAAGGTTGATAAGAAACACAAAAGGCCTATAATGGGTACAGGTCTCGGGCTATCTATTGTCAAAAAAGTTATTGAAATGCACGATGGTAAGTATGGGGTTGAATCTGAAGAAGGGAAAGGCAGTGTTTTTTGGTTTGAAATAGAATTAGAATAGAAGCTTAGCCAATTAAATATTTTAAAAAAATGCAAAAATTTCTCGCATGCTGTCTTCCTTCGGAGCATCGGTAAAAATGAGACTGCAGGTGAGCCACTGCATTTTGGCCAAATGCAGTTGAAAATCGGTCTTCCGATAAAGAGGGGAGGTACTCATAGGAGTATAAGGAGGAGTAGAAGAGATTATTATGAAGGAAAAGGAAACGATATTCACAAAGAATTTTATCTATATATTTATGGCGCAGTTTTTCTGCGCTCTTGTAATGTACATTCTGATAACGACAATAGGTGAATATGTAACGGCTTTTGGAGCATCTGCAATGATAGCCGGTTTGGTTTCGGGAATGTATGTATTTGGTGGACTTATTTCAAGATTATGCTCCGGAAGCCTTCTTAATAGATTCGGATGGAAACGAATTGCCATGATTTTTCTCATTATACATTTTGCAGCTAGCTGCTGCTATTTTCTTGCGGAAAATGTAGTGCTTCTTATTGTGATTAGATTTATCCATGGACTGGGATTTGGCGCCGCTGCTAATGCAATAATGGTAATTGGAATGGCATCTCTTCCAATAAGCAGATACGGTGAAGCAACCGGGTATTTCATGCTGTCAACTTCACTTGCAATTGCGGTAGGTCCATTTGTAGGAGGCCTCATATATGATGGTTTTGGGGGAAGCGGGAGCTTTCTATCGGCCAGCATATGCTCACTTCTATGCGTGATATTCATGGGTCTTGCAGATGTGAAAGCAATAGAACCGGGGCGTGCGGCGGATAAGTCGCTAAAAGAAGATGTAAAACCAAAAGGAATATATTCACTGCTTGAGCCGAAGGCCATACCGGTTTCACTTTGCATTCTGTTTATGTCGTTTGGATATGCGGCGATGATTTCATTTTACAGGTTGTATGCAGCATCCGAAAACATGACAAAAGAGTTCTCCGTATTCTTTCTTATATATGCAGCAGTTCTTATTATTTCAAGGCCGATTGCAGGAAAACTTCAGGACAGTTTCGGAGACGATGCTGTGTGCTATCTAGCCCCCTAATAAATTTGGAGAAAGCACGTGTAATACGTTAACATAATAATAGGGGGTAGATTTTCATGAAAAGCAAGCAATACAGCGATG
>JAAZDI010000163.1 GCA_012512295.1 Syntrophomonadaceae bacterium | reverse complement strand
TAGACTACCGCCATACCCCCGGAGCCTAGTTTTTCCTTGATCTCGTACCGGCCCCCCAAGATCTTCCCAATCAACTAATCTCACCTCGATATTCCAATTGCCCTAAGGCCACAGTGATATTATCGTGGCCTCCTCTAGCCAGGGCCAATCCAACCAGTTGATCCAAAGCGGTCTCTAGACTCGTGGCGCGCTCGATAATATCGTATATTTCTTGATCTGAGACTAAATTGGTTAAACCATCAGTGCATAACAACAAGTAATCACCGGTCAAAAAAACTTCTTCCACTAAATCAATTCTAATGTTCGCCTCGGTCCCCAGAGCTCGGGTCAAAACACTTCGGTAGGGATGATGGGTGGCCTCAGCTTCGGAAATAGCTCCCCACCTAAGCAGTTCTTCCACAACCGAATGATCAAGGGTTAAGCGACGAATAAGACCAGGGCGAATCAGGTAGGCCCGACTATCTCCGACATGTGCTAAGTAAACCCGGTCCCGGTAGATCAGGGCCGCGGTCAGGGTCGTGCCCATCCCCTGACAGTTCGAATGACGAAGAGCATGCCCCAGGATTTCCCGATTAGCTTCTTCCGTTATCTCCTTTAGCAAGGTCAGAGGATTTACCTGACCATCGATCACGCCAACCCGGCGATCAAAGATCTGCACAGCAATTTTACTGGCGACTTCCCCAGCTAGGTGACCCCCCATCCCATCGGCGACGACTAATAAACTTCTCTTAGGACAGATTAGAACACTATCTTCGTTTTTTTTCCTGACTAATCCTATCTCAGTTCTTGCCCGAATCTCCATCAGTGGTCCCCCTTGGATCGTTTAGATATCGGATGTCTGATATTTAACATTGGACTGCTCAACCTGTTTCCTTAGATGCCGCTTTTCAACGCTCGTTCTGTTGTAGATCATTACCCTCAGGTTCGCTAGGCACAACTACTGATGAAAATAATAGCTTTTTGTCATTGCTCTGAATATAACCATTATTCGTTTATCGTGGTGCGGTTGACGCATGATCATTCTGAACGAAGTGAAGAATCTCTCGCTCTGAGCTGACCACAGGCGGCAGCGATATTCCCGCCGCGTCCTTCTCGAAGCGTAACCTCTAATCCCCGGGTTTTTAAAATCCGGGTAAATGACCTGATTCTTTCTGGAGAAGGACGCTGGTCCGCCCCGTTGGTTGGATTAGCCGGGATCAAGTTGACTAGAGCTGGCAAGCCTTTTAGTCTGAGAGCTAATTCTTCGGCCAGGTCTTCGGTATCATTTACTTGATTAAGTAAAATATATTCAAAGGTTACCCGTCGCTTGCTTGACTCAAAATACTTGCGGCAAGCCGGGATCAATTCTTCCAAGGGGTACCGACGGTTAAGGGGCACTAATTGATTGCGCAAATCATTATTTGGGGCGTGTAGAGAGACTGCGAGATTAATCGGTAACTCTTCCTGGGCTAATTGATAGATCCGCGGCACCACGCCGGCAGTCGAAAGGGTAATTCGACGCAGGCTAATATTCAGGCCCTTGGGATCATGCAACAAGTAAATGCTTTTCAACACTTCAGCATAATTAAGCAAAGGCTCGCCCATGCCCATAAAAACAATATTTAGGCTCTCAATCAATGTATTCTCCGATTTTAGGGCTTCCTGCCGCAAGGCGATAACCTGCCCCACGATTTCTCCGGCTTCTAGATTACGGATAAATCCTCCTTGACCCGTAGCACAAAAAGGGCAGCCAATCGGGCACCCCACTTGGGACGAGATACAACCAGTCAAGCGATTCCGACTGAAATCAAGGTTGCTGTATGGCATGAGGACCGCTTCAACCCTCTGCTTATCTTTTAATTCTAGCAACAGCTTAACGGTTAAATCTTCAGGATCAAGCTGCTGTTTTATGACCGTAGGCAGTCCCACCTGAGCGGTTTCCTGAAGCAGAGCGCGCAGGCGCTTGGGCAAATCGGTCATTTGGGCAAAATCATTGGCCCCTCGTTGATAAATCCATTGATAAATCTGGTGTGCCCGGTATCGCGGCTCACCTAATCGGGCAATCCAGTCCTCCATTTCTTTTAGGTTTTGACCACAAAGTCGTTTTTTCTCCATATTTCCTTCCCAACATGGAATATTCGCGAAAAAGTCAATTATTCCTGCTTTATATTATTTCCCGCGCCGCAATCTGGCCAGAAAAAAACCATCTGTCCCATGGATATGGGGTAATAGAGTTAGATATCCCTTTTTTATCTGATTACGATCTTCCTCCCGCCAGGGAATGAAGGGCAAAAACTGACTCAGGTCCTCCAGATAATATTTTCCTGGTTTATCCAGACTACTTAAATTGTCACTGCCTGCGGCCAGGAAGTGCCGGACTACTCCCTCATTCTCTTCCGGTTCTAGCGTACAGGTGCTATAAAGTAAGGTCCCGCCAGGACGAAGACACTGACTGGCTGCGGTCAAAATTTGGCTCTGCAGACTGACCAACTCGCGGATCTGTCCGGGGTTTTTGTGCCACCGGGCATCAGGCCGCCGCCGTAAAACGCCGAGACCGGAGCAGGGAGCATCGACCAAAACGAAATCTGCCCAGCCCGACCAGCGGCCCGGCAGTTCTCGGGCATCCATCACTGAAGTTCGAACGATATTTACCCCTAACCGGCGACAATTCTCCTGAACCAAACCGATCTTGTGGTCATGCAGATCAAATGCTAATATTTCCCCTCGATTTTGCATCAACTGAGCCAGGTGAGTTGTTTTACCGCCGGGTGCGGCGCAGGTGTCAATGACCCGGGTACCAGGCAAAGGCCCTAAGCCGTAGCCAGCAAGCATGGAACTCTCATCCTGCACCTGAAATAACCCCTGGCCAAAGGCCGCTAGGCTGGTATAAGCGGATAACCCCTTTAATCTTAAACCTTCCGGGACCAGCCGGCTTGCCTCTACTTCCACCCCTTCTGTTTGTAAGCGTTGAATCAGTTCCTCAACACTCAGGCGTAGCGTATTAGTTCTGATCGAATTAGCAGCCGGCTGGTTGTTGGCTAAGCATAGGGCAATCGTTTCTGCTTGGCCGTAACGTTTTAGCCATCGTTCCACCATCCACTCTGGGTGAGAATAACGCGCCGCAATATGCTCAACCGGTTTTTCCTGCGGATCAGGGTATTCCCAGTCTTGACCGCGACGGGCGACGCTGCGCAATACCCCATTAACTAAACGAGCCACACCTTGGTGTCCGTAACGTTTGGCCAGATTTGTCCCTTCGTTGCACACGGCTGAAGGGGGAATCTTGTTCATGAAGAGCAACTGATAAACCCCTAGGCGCAAAATATTGCGAATCCAAGGGGTTAATCGATCCAAGCCGGACCGGACTACTTGATTTAGTATCCAGTCTATGGTCCCGCGCCAACGTAACGTCCCATAGACCAACTCGGTCAGGAAGGAGCGGTCCGACTTGGCAAAAGGGACTTCCCGCAACAACTGGTCAAGGACCAGATTGGCGTAAGCCCCTTCAACTTCAACGGCATATAAAACGTGCAAAGCTCCAGCCCGGGCTGAACCGGGGTTAGCCCGGCGATACCGCTTCTTATTGAGCATTAACTATTACTCATCTCCTCCGCTTAGAAAACCGGTCAGGATTAGTAGTCGAACCAGATTAAGGAAAGCCATCAAGGCTGCTGCCACATAGGTCAAAGCAGCAGCATTAAGCACTGCTCGGGTCGGACCAACCTCTTCCTGAGTGATATAGCCACCTTCAGTCAACAAGCGAATAGCCCGGTTGCTGGCGTTAAACTCTACCGGTAAAGTAATCACTTGAAACAGGACAACGGCAGTAAAAGCAAAGACTCCTAGCTGCGCCAACATCGGTGAACCCATAAAAATGCCAATTAGCAGGAGGGGAAAAGACAGAGTTGAGCCAAAGTTGGCCACCGGTACAAGACTGTTTCGAAAACCCAAGGGAAAGTAGCCTTCTTCGTGTTGCATCGCGTGCCCAGCCTCATGGGCAGCCACTCCCAGGGCCGCCAGTGAATGGCTATCGTGAACTGGACCCGAAAGGCGCAAGACCTGAGAACGGGGATCGTAATGGTCCGTTAATTCACCGGGAGTTCGCTCAACGCTAACCGGCACTCCATTTCGGCGCAACAGATCGCGCGCTACTTGGGCCCCAGTCAACCCGATGCGCGACGCAATGCTTGAATATTTATTAAAAGTTGATTTAACTTTCATCTGAGCGTACAAAGTCAGAAGAATCGCTGGGACAAGCAAAATCATGGTCCAATCTAAGATCGGAAAAAACATTTTATCTTCCTCCTTTGCTAATTAAACTTTCCTATGGATTATTATGGCCAAATTGTGCTGCTACCCGGTTAGAGCTAGCACTAATTGACTGATCAGGCTTTGTTGATGAACCTTTCGGGTCTAAAGCTGGTACCGGATAACCAACAAAGTAAATCAACGCTTCTTCTACCTTGGCCAAATCAACTTCTGTATTAATGCAAGGACCATGGGGTCGTCTATTCAGTACCCCCAACACCGGCAGGGGATTAGTGTCCATGATCCCACTGGATAAATCGCGTTCGCAAGCGACCGCCACAATCGCTCGCGGTCGATATTGTTCAACAAACCGCCTGGCAAATGTCCCGCCGGTGGCTACGGCTAATTTTGCCCCATACCGTTCAGCAATCTCTAATAGACCACTGATTGAACAAAGGCCACAGCGTTTACAGTTCTGGACATTTATCGTAATCTTATGCGGACATTCCATTCGTTGCAAACAATGAGGGGTCAATAACAGAACCTTTTCCGGGGGTACCCTTAGAGCCTTGGCCAGAACCATCTGATTATTGACTTCAATAAACGAACTTTGAATTACCGACTGTTTAATGCCAATTAACTTGCCTAACCCGATCGCCACCGGAAACATCAGGTTAATCGCGACTCGGCTTAATCCTTGCAAGGGGGGAATGGTTCGGGCTGACCACAAGGTTAAAACAATTCCGCCGATCCCAAAGGCGACCGCTGATAATACGCCGGCCAGCAGGGCGCCAATCATCACCAACAGCAAC
>JAAZDI010000003.1 GCA_012512295.1 Syntrophomonadaceae bacterium | reverse complement strand
CAACAGGATAGCGATTACTCCCAAAATAAAGGTAACCACCAATACAATTAAGAACAGAAAAAGCCTTATCGCCATGGGAATACCCGATGTGGTCGAAGCGGTCAACCAGTTTATCAGCTCATAGCTTTTCTCGTGCAGTGCGGTTTTCAAGGGCAAAAGCTCCATTACTAATTAGATTTTCTAAAGTCTATGTTTACAAAATCAGCAAAGGCAGCCTGCGCCACCGATTTATAAGCAGTGTTTTTATCACTGTTCGAGAGCTTGTTTCGATAAGATATGCGTGAATCTGCGGCCAATTTTCTAAGCTTGCTTTCATATTCCTTTTGCAGTTCATCAATCCCCTCGAACAATGGAGGAATGTAAAACTCATATTCTTGCTGCATGGTCCTGGCGGTTTGCAGCAGTTTCTTGATACTGTCATTCGACAGGTTTTCTATCTCTTGGGACATAATCTCCCCGAAAGCTTCTTTAGTGACGGGCAGATAGCCGGTAGATGAAACAAAGCGTAAGTTGTTTTCCGGGCTGGTAAACCATTTCAAAAACACGGCGGCAGCGTATTCTTTCTCGGGGGTCGATTTGATTACACACATACCGGCCCCTCTTTGAATAGCTAGTTTTTTACCGCCCTCAAAAACCGGGTAGGGCAGGATAGCCAGTTCAGCTGGTTCAGAGGTATTATCTGCATAAGTCACGGTGGGAGAGAAAAAAGATACCCCGGCAGTTGATCCGGTTGAACATACTATATCACCAGTTTTCGCCAGATCGGTAGCATAACCGTCAAAAATAGCAAAATTTCCTAAGACGGCAGATTGGTAATAACAATCCCATACCCTTTTATACTGTGGTGACGAAAAGTAGAATTTGCCATCGTTGACCAATTCTGCCCCCAGTTGTTTACAACCTATCAGGGCAAAATTAAATAGTGAATCCGGCATATAAAACGTTTTACCGTCATCGGCCACATCAGGTGTTTGCCGGTCAGTCCATTCATAATATAGGGAAGCGGTCCTGGCAATCCCTTCAAAAGATTTTAGATCCTCGATTTTAGCTCCTGTGTCCCGAGCAAACCGATTGAATAATGTAGTGTTAACAAACAAGACTTCTGTTGATTTAGCAATAGGGAAGACGTAAAGACTGTCACCGTTTATCCGGCCTTCTGCTAAAAACTCCGGAATATAGGCTGATAATTCCTGGTCAGAAAACTGACTGTTCAGGTCAGTTAATAAGCCTTTATTAGCCAGAATAAGCGCCGTTTTTGGATAGGCAGTGGTGATATCAGGTAGGTTAGGGGCACCCGGGTCACCATGAGCGGCCATAGTGATTTTTTCATGGAGAGTCGCACTGCCGGAAATAGAGGTCACATTAATGATAATACCTTTTTCGAGCCCGATGGTTTCATTAAATTCATCGACCATATTGTCCATCGTCTCTTTAAGCTGACCGCCATAATTATGCCACAAATTAAGAGTTACCGGATTGGCCGGATCGATCTTTGCGCTTTGGCCACATCCAGTCAAGGGGCAGACAATAAGCCAAATCAACAATACGAAAGCCAAAAAATATCTTTTCATGTCCTTGCCTCTTTTTAGATCGCTATTTGGCAAACATTTAATTTGTAGATAATAATTTGCCACATTTCCTGTTAATCCTTTTTTTTTGATATCCAAAATCATCCAAAATTAACCTGATCACTCTCAAGGTGATTTTTCGTTAATCACCCTGGGGGTGATTGCTTTTGCAATAAACATTAGTATATTTTGAACCATCAATATAAACCGTCAAGATTAATAAAAAAGAAGGAGGTAATAATTATGACGGATTTCAATGCAGAAGTTAATCAAGCGAAGACCAAGCAAACTCCTACTTTCACTCCGGAAGATATTGAAAGTAGTAAGGTTATGGCAGGACTTGCTTATTTTATTTTTTTCCTGCCGTTATTGGTCTGCCCGAATTCCCCTTTTGGTCGGTACCATGCCAACCAGGGCTTGCTGTTGTTTTTGCTGGCATTGGGAGGAAGTTTTGTTTTAAGCATTATTCCGGTAATTGGCTGGCTACTGCTGCCCTTTTTCGGGCTCGGAGTTTTCATAATGGCGATTATCGGATTACTAAATGGACTTAACGGCAAGGATAAGGTTCTTCCGATTATTGGTAAGTACCAGTTGATAAAGTAACCGGCACGGGTGTCACAATATAATTTTCATAAAAGAAATATCATAAGAAAAGAGGTATATTAAATGTCAAAAAAATTAATAGCCATTTCACTGATGGTTTTCCTGATGGCAGCGTTGGGCGGCTGCGGAGCTAAAGAAAAGGTGAATGAAAAAATAGCCGAATCAGTTTCTGAAGGAATAATCAACAAAGCGATTGATGGAGAGGCCAAGGTTGATTTGGACGGCGATAAAGTTACTATCACCGGCAAAGACGGACAAGAATATAGTTTTGGAGAAACCAAATGGCCGGCTAGCGGTGCCGCCCAGCAGATTCCTCAGTTAAACAAAGGCGTTGTGGTTTCGACGATGAATTCGGAAAAATACTGTATGATCATGTTGGAAGAAGTTGCCCAGCAAGATTTTAATCAATACCTGGAGGAAATAAAAGCCCATGGTTTTACTACTGAATCCTATGAGCTTACTAGTGATGCAGTATACAGCTATGGGGCTAAAAAGGACGAAAACACCATGATTACTTTAATGTATGATGCAGAAAAGAAGTCTGTAACCATTACTTACGAAATCAAAGAATAGCTCGGTATTGAAAGCAAGTTGCGATAAGATAAAGCATCGTTTTCGGACGATGCTTTTTGTTTTCTGCAGGTTCTAGCATGTCTTATGATTAATTTGGCGCGGATAAAATCTGTAAAAAGTCAATACCTTCTAGTTTACTGATTTGACTTTAATCAAATGTTCGATTTATATTAATTAGGTAATAGATTGAGATTAATATACATGGGGGTTAAAGTAGTGAGTTTGAAGTACATGATCTTAGGATTAGTCAAGGAGTTTCCCGCGTATGGTTACTATATCCTGCGGGTTGTGCAGTGAGACTTTGCCGAACAAGGCCCGGAAATTAATAAAGGACAGTTGTATACGCTGATTAAGAAGATGGAAGAGGAAGGTTTAATTGTTCGGGAGGTCGTTCAACAAGACAAAACCCCCAACCGTAAACTAATCAAAATTACTCCCCAGGGGGAAGCAGATTTTGACAATTGGTTGAGATCAGATGCGAAAGAAACCGAAAACATTCGTTATGATTTCTATAGCAAGTACCCTTTCCTGAATAAGGTAAATCATTTTAACAAGTTAAGTAATCAGGAAGTTTAAGCCCTCGTTTACTTCACTCATTGGTATTTTAAAATACCAACCACAATACGGAATATCCAACCATCAAGCCGCGGCCTACGTTATAGCCCGGCGGGGCCTAGGCTATGAAACAGAAAAAGTGCCGACCCAACTGGTGCAAAAATTTATTAACGAGCCAAAACAAACATATTTTCAGCACTTAAACAACTAGCAACAATGGAGTGCGATCAAGAAATCTATAATATCAAAAATCAAACAGAAAGGTGGTGCGAGCCTGGTTTCCTGGCAGCATTACCGAAAAGAGCTACTATCATAAAGGCATAAAGTTTTCCGCGTTACTAAGACACGCAGCGAAAGTCGGACGCGGATAGAATGACCTAGGCGGTGGGTAACACCCCCCTTCGGGCCGAACGCAAAGCGGCGGTGTAAACCACCCGAAGCATCAGCGAGAGCTGGTGGCTCAGTAGCTGAATCCTGTGATGCTACCGCTCGTTAGTCGAACGAGTGAAAAGCATGATTTGGTCTAGTTTTACTAGATTTGATTGTGTTTTAGAAACCAGGTTTTAGTGGTGGTAGTAAGCATATGTCCACAGGTGTACCAGGTCGGGGGCAGTTATTTTTCCCACCCTGATGATTGCAGTGTTTATTTGGTTGAATCCGAAAACAAGCTAGCCTTAATTGATGCCGGAGTGGGAAAGCGAACCGAACAGATACTTGAGAATATTAAAGATTGCGGTTTTTCTCCAGATAGGGTTGAATACATTTTAGTGACCCATGGTCATATCGATCATATTGGTGGGTTGAAATATTTAAAGGAGAAAACCGGTGCTTTAGTGGTAGCCCATCAACTGGAGCTTGAGGCCATTGAAAACGGCAATCCGGCATTAACGGCGGCCGACTGGTACGGCGTAAAATACCAACCGGTTAAAGTAGATCGAGTCATCAAGCAGGATGGCGAGACCCTGACAATGGGGCAGATTGAGTTTCAGTTTTTACATACCCCCGGGCATACTCCGGGCAGCCTATCAATCCTTTGTCGGTGTCCCGACTCAAAGATCCTGTTCGGCCAAATCGATAAAGCCAGAAAGTTCCCCGGCATGCCCCGGTGTGCCGGCTTAAAGATCCTGTTCGGCCAGGATATTCATGGACCTTTTAACCGGGAATGGGGATCAGATCTTAATCAATGGCGAAGCTCAATGCAACGCCTCCTTAGCCTGGAGGCCGATATCCTCTGCGAAGGGCATTTTGGGGTATATGAGCCGGCGGCAGCAGTACGTAAATATATTGAATCTTATTTGCGAAGATACACATCATTCTCGTAACTATACCCAATTATGCGCTGATTGGTCCTAACGGGGCCGGAAAAAGTACTATTTTTAACGTAATTACCGGCATCTACCCACCCAATGTTGGACGCGTCTGGTTTCGGGGTCAAGATATCACCCGCAAAAAACCCCATCAGATTACCGCCCGGGGGATTGCGCGCACTTTCCAGAATATTCGTCTTTTTGGCGAGTTATCGGTCCTGGATAATGTGAAAATAGGTCGGCACTGTAAAAGTCGGGCCGGGTTGTTCGGGGCTCTTTCCCGGCTGCCCTGGGTGCGAAAAGAGGAACGAAACATTACCGAAAAGGCGCGGGAGGTACTGGCCCTGGTTGATTTGACTGGTCGTGAAGCGGAATTGGCCCGGAATCTATCCTATGGCGATCAGCGTCGTCTGGAAATTGCGCGGGCCCTGGCTGCTGAGCCCCAATTACTTTTATTGGATGAACCGGCGGCCGGGATGAATTCTACCGAAAAACAAAGCTTGCTGCAAACCGTGCAGCAAATACGCGACCTGGGGATCACGGTAATGTTAGTTGAACACGATATGAGTTTTGTCATGAACTTGTCGGACCACATTGACGTTCTGGATTATGGTCGCAAGATAGCCAGTGGCACGCCAACTGAAATTCAGCGAAATCCAGCCGTGATCGAGGCTTATTTAGGGAAGTCTTTGGAGAGCGGCTCTGACGAATAAGCAGAAAAAGTAAACGCCCTGAATATTGGATCTGATTTTAAAATTTTCTGATTTCGGTTAAGATGTAATCAGACGATTGCTTTATCAGGCCTTCTGCGGAGGTGCTTTTTCTAAATGTCAGATAAGCCGGTAACCAGGGAGCAAATTTGGGATTTTTTTAAAACACTTGATCGCAGTCGATTTATCGAGGACGATAACTTGAAAAAATTGGCGCAATATGACCGGCCTCTACCTATCGGACATGGACAGACCATCTCTCAACCCAGCCTGGTTCTGGCAATGACTCAAGAACTTAATCTTCACGAAAAATGTCGGGTGCTCGAAATTGGGACCGGTTCCGGTTATCAAACCGCGTTGCTGGCCCAATTCTGTCAGCATGTTTATACAGTGGAAAGAATTAAAGAACTAGCAGATAAAAGCAGAGCGCGCCTGGAAAGTATGGGCTATACTAATATCAGTTTTAAAGTCGGTGATGGCAGCGAAGGTTGGGCAGAATTTGCTCCATACGATCGAATTATTGTGACTGCCGCAGCCGGGAAACTGCCAACGAAACTTATCCAACAATTAAAAGCCGGCGGCCGGATGATTGTCCCGGTCGGCCCGTCTCAAAGCCAGGAGCTTATGCTGATTACCAAAGATGAGAGTGGCCTGATAACAAAAGAATCTCTCGGTGATGTCCGTTTCGTTGAGTTGCGGGGCGAATATGGGTGGCATTGAATAAGATTACCCCCTACT
>JAAZDI010000162.1 GCA_012512295.1 Syntrophomonadaceae bacterium | reverse complement strand
GTTATAACATAACCATCTTGAGAAATAATAAATCCGCTACCAATTCCGTGTTTTACCTGAGTACTTTCCCTTCTTTGAGAGTTACCAAAAAAATGCTGAAAAAACGGGTCATTAAAAAAAGGATCATTCAAGGAGACGCGGGTTGTAAATGTAGTATTAATATTGACTACTGCTGGGCTGATCATGGATACGGTATCAGCAATAGTTGTCGGGCCAATACGAATATCTGCTGGTGTCGTAGCGTTAGCTTTCTTTGCTGAATTATTGTCTGACCGTAACTCGCCACTTGATTTAGATAAAATTTGGTTTAATCCTGGTATATCAAAAGGCAACCCACCAGCTACCAGCGTTCCGCCAAGAAAAAATGCAACTAAGATAAGAGCAAGATAAATTGTTATTTTAGCCAAATTGCGCATAGCAGAGTCCTCCTTATCTATGTTTTATTCTAGCACGGGAGCAAAATATTGTCTATACAACTGAAATCATCAAATATTCTGTATCCAGGGGTTAATTCATGAAATAAAGGGTTTTCGATTCCTTCTTTCTATTTTACGTCGACGGTAATAAAGTCGTCGAGGTCGTTCCAATAAGTGCCAGCAGATACCGGTGGCAACCATCAACCCACCAGCAATAAATAATAGAGGCCTCTTTGAAGATGCTGGAACTTCTTCCGCTAAAATAAGTGGTATTGATTCCAATTTTTGGTCGTCCACGATGTAAGTAAGTTGACCAACGACCTCTCCCGCAGCTAAAGGTGGTTTTAGGTCGGGTTTCACCCAGATTTGGGATTGGGGGTTGGCCGTTTTATCCCGAGGCAAAGAAATTCTAAGTGACCGGGAGGCTAATAAACTGACCCGGTGTTCCTTGGGAAAAGTAATCGTAGTTACTTCTTCGCCTTTGTTTACCAGGGTTTGCGCAACGTAGCGTTCAAAACCGTAGTCTAGAAGTCCGGCTGATTGTTGCCATATATTATTACCTCCTCCTAGAATAACGGAGATTAATTCGTGTCCATCTTTTTCCGCTGAGGCTACTAAACAGTTTTTGGCAGCCCGTGTATAACCAGTTTTAATGCCAGTTGTCCCAGGATAGCTCCATAAAAGTCGATTTAGGTTAACCAAGTTAGTCTGGTATTTTTCTCCAACCCATGGCCGGGTACGAGTTGCGACTATCTCTCTGAATTTAGGATTATTCATTGCTTCTCGGGCAATCAAGGCTATATCGTAAGCGGTAGAGTAATGATTTGTATCAGTTAGTCCAGTTGGGTTTACAAAATTAGTATTAATAGCCCCTATTTCTAAGGCTCGTTGATTCATCATTACCGAAAAGGATTCAAGTGAACCATTACCAAGGTATTCACCGAGAGCAATAGCCGCATCATTAGCTGAGTTTAACATGGCTGCGTAAAGCAAATTTTCAATGCTTTGGGTTTCTCCCATCTCAAGGTAAACCCTGGTACCCTCGACTCGTACTGCGTTTTCCGAAATAACTACTGGGGTATCTAGCTGTGCTTGTTCTAATGCCAATAAACAGGTCATTATTTTAGTCGTACTTGCTATCGGCAACTTGGTATCTGGGTTGAAGGCAAATAGAATTTGACCAGAATTAGCATCCATAAGCACAGCTGCCGAAACCTCGTTTTCTATGTTTGGTTTGGGTATTGCAGTAGATATATCCTTCTCAACGAGAGACGTATCCTTCCGCCCTAGTGGAAAGAACCGAGAAAAATGGGATAATTATAGACAAGATCAGGGTAATAAAAACAGGTATGAAAATTTTAGAATAAAACAAGTAAGTTCTTTGTAACATTTGATCACCCTATAGACGAGAACCCAACAGCATCCGCATTAAAAAATAAAAAGATTCAGGCTATTACTATGAATTTAATGTTCTATTTCGGCACAAGATTACCAATTTCCTTCCTCGAAGTTGTATAATTTACTTGTTTAATCTTGGGAGGTAGACTATGATTTTGGTTAGTGCCTGTTTGGTAGGTGTAAACTGTTGTTATGATGGAAGTAATAATATTCAGCCGGAGTTGGTCAATAAACTAGCAACTGGCTGTCTCCTGCCAGTGTGCCCGGAACAGTTAGGGGGGCTTCCGACTCCTAGAATTCCGGCCGAAATTAGAGGCGGGACAGGTGAAGACCTATTAAAAAGTTATGATCTATCTTCGGATGCAGTTGAAACTGCTCATAAACTTGATGGTGGCATTGGCCCGTTGGGTTTTGATGAAGATGCCTTCCAATCCTCTAGTACCCAGGTTATCAACCAAGCGGGAAAGAATTTAACCAGGCAGTTTCTACGAGGAGCACTAGAAGTAGTTCGGTTGGCTAGGAGTACCGGCGTACGTTATGCAATCTTAAAAGCCCGCAGTCCTTCCTGTGGGTGTGGATTAATCTATGATGGCAGTTTTAAGCGATGTCTAATAAATGGTGATGGGGTTACTACTGCTCTACTAAAGAAAATAGGAATTAAAGTTTTTACTGAAGAACAGGTTACTCCAGAGCTGCTAGATAAGCTAATAAGCAAATAATACGTGCTAATGGGCATGCTCGGTTAGTATACAAAAGCAATTCAAGCGAAAGACTGGAGGAAAGGTACATGACCAAAGCTGTAGCCCTTCTCTCTGGTGGTCTGGATAGTCAATTAGCCATCCGTTTGATTCAGGACCAGGGAATAGAAGTTGTTGGGGTTAATTTTAGCAGTCCTTTTTTTGGCGAATCCTTATGGGTTGAAAAAGCAGCCCAAAACCTGGGGATTAAAGTGCATACAATTCACTTTGGGGAAGAATATTTGGATCTTCTGAAAAATCCTCGTTACGGTTTTGGCAAGAACCTGAATCCCTGCATTGATTGCCACGGTTTAATGT
>JAAZDI010000161.1 GCA_012512295.1 Syntrophomonadaceae bacterium | reverse complement strand
GTGTATGGGACCTGTGCGGGTTTGATTCTATTGGCTAAAGAGATTACCGGCAGTACGCAGCCCCGTCTAGGGCTTATGGATATAAGCGTGCAAAGAAATGGTTACGGGCGTCAGGTTGACAGTTTTGAAGCAGATTTGTCTGTCCCTTCGTTGGGCGACAATCCGTTTCGCGCGGTTTTTATCCGGGCGCCTTTGATAGAAAAGACCGGGCCGGAGGTGGAGGTGCTGGCTGAGTTGGATAAGCGGCCAGTGTTGGCCCGTCAGGGAAAAATGCTGGTGAGTTCGTTTCATCCAGAGCTGACGGATGATCTGCGAATTCATGAGCTTTTTCTCCAAATGATAAAAAACAGTGAATTCGCTCAGCTTCGCTGACAGCGGAGTTTAATGATAAATACGTTTCGGATATTGTCAAGGCAAAGTGCCTGCCCCATGACAAGCATTTGGTTTTTTTAGCAAGATGTTACAAGATAATATTTATAATTTTGCTTAATTTCCGACTTGCCTAATTTATTGCTCTGTGCTAGAATTAGTGAAAAAAATTGGTCTGTATTAAAGTGGTGATAGGGAATAGTAGGCTGCAGGAGCTTCTTCAGAGAGTTGGTGGTCGGTGCGAACCAATGTAGCAGACAGCTGAATCCACCCTGGAGCGGGAACGAAAGCGGAGCTGGCAGCCGCCTAAGTTCTACCGGTCATGTCCGTTATGCATGTTGAGTGGGTTACCGTTTAAAGATGTTTTTTGGCGAGGTAACCAATCAGGGTGGCAACGCGGGAAAAACCTCTCGTCCCTAACAATGAATTGGACGAGGGGTTTATTGTTTCTAATATATCCAGGAGGGAGAAGGTAACGTCCATGTTTCTAGAAAAACAGTTTTTGCAAATGCCGGGTCCAACACCGGTACCACCTCAGGTATTAAGGGCTATGAGCCAGCCGATGATTAACCACCGGGGGCCGGAATTTAAGGAACTCCTTGAAGAGGTCACCACCGGGGTGCAAAAAATTTATAAAACAGAAAATGCGGTTTTGATCTTTCCAGCCGCTGGCACTGGAGGGTTAGAAGCAGCAGTAGTCAATTTTATCTCTCCAGGAGAAAAGGTACTGGTGGCTTCAATCGGGGTATTTGGCAACCGGTTTGCAGAAATCGCCAGTAAGTTTGGCGCTCAAGTGGAGAAGATGGAGTTTGAATGGGGAACCGCGGTTGACCCAGCCCAGTTAGCGGACCGGCTGGCCTCAGATCAAGCCGGGGAAATCAAGGCAGTTATCGTTACCCATAATGAGACCTCAACCGGGGTAATTAATAATTTACCAGCAATTCGGCAGGCGATGGGCAATCATCCGGCTCTGTTAATAGTGGATGCAGTCAGTAGTCTGGGAGCAGTTGATATGCGAACTGATGAATGGGGCCTGGATGTCGTGGTCTCCGGGGCGCAGAAGGCCTTTATGCTTCCACCTGGTTTAGCCTTCGTTAGTGTCAGTCCCAAAGCTTGGGCGGTCGCCGAAAAATGTACTAATTGTAAATATTATTGGGATCTGACTGCGGCTAAGAAGTATCTAGAAAAAGGGCAGACTCCCTATACCCCGGCCATATCCTTATTGACCGGGCTGCGTGAATCCTTAAAAATGATGCAGGCGGAGGGGCTGGATCAGGCTTTTATCCGGCATGCCCGGTTGCGGGATATGACCCGAGCCGCGATGCGGACCCTGGGGTTACGGCTGATGGCCGCCGACGACATTGCCTCCTCATCCTTAACTTCGGTCTACGCTCCAGAGGGTATTGAGGCCAACAAGCTGCGAAAGGTGGTCCGGGAAAAGTATAATGTGATTCTGTCAGGAGGACAGCAAAAGCTGGACAATAAAATATTCCGGGTTGGTCATTTAGGCTGGGTGCAACCTTTGGATATTGTAGCCACTGTTGCTGCGATTGAAATGGGGTTACTGGATTGCGGCTGCAGTATTGAATTAGGTAGCGGAGTTCGAGCAGCGCAACAGGTACTGAGAAGCTAATCTAACCTATGAATGGTGGTTGTGCCTAACAGGTATGGCCGGTTTGTAAGAAAATTGCGTCGATCAATCAAATGACTAGAATACAGGGGGTATAGAGATGGCTGAAAGAATGAAAGTTATCGTAGCAGAACGGATTGCTGACGCCGGGATCGAGATTTTGCAAAAAGAACTAGATGTTGATATCAGATTCGGCATCAAGCAAGATGAATTGCTGGAGATTATTGAGGACTATGATGCGCTGATTGTGCGTAGCGTCATCAAGGTTAACGAAGAATTGCTCAGTCGGGCCAAGAAGCTGAAGGTGGTCGGACGGGCAGGGAATGGGATTGATAATATCATGGTACCAGCGGCAACGAAGCGTGGGGTGCTGGTAGTCAATACTCCAGAGAGCAACACTATTTCCGCTGCCGAGCATACTATTGGACTGCTCCTGGCTTCCATTCGCAACATCCCGGCTGCGACCATGCAGTTAAAGAGCGGTGGTTGGGACCGCACTCCTTTTAAAGGGGTAGAACTCTACGGAAAAACCGTTGGGATCGTTGGTTTGGGACGGATTGGTTCCATGGTCGCGACCCGGTTAGCCGCTTTTGGGATGAAGGTTATCGCTTATGACCCCTACATTTCTGACGAGCGGTTCAAACGGTTCGGCGCCGAAAAGGTGACGGATTTAAATGAGCTGGTCCGGCGTTCCGATTTCATCACCGTTCACACTCCACGGACTGAGGAAACCATGGGGATGATTGGCGAGGAGCAATTCAAGATTGCTAAACGGGGCGTTCGGGTAGTCAATTGCGCCCGCGGTGGGATTATTAACGAAGCGGCTTTAATTAAAGCCATGGAAGAAGGCATTGTCGCCAGCGCCGGGATTGACGTCTTTGAGAAAGAGCCGTCACCGGGGAACCCGATCTTTAACTTGGAAAAAATCGCTGTTACTCCCCACTGTGGTGCCGATACTGTCGAAGCTCAGGACCGGGTCGGGATCACCATCGCCAATCAGGTCATTGCCGCGCTACGGGGAGAACTGGTGCCCAATGCCGTTAATCTGCCGACCTTACAGGAAGAGGAGCTGGTTTCACTGCACCCGTTCCTTTGCCTGGCGGAAAAGATGGGTAAAGTTTACTTCCAACTGGATAAAAACCCAGTGGAACGGGTAGAAATTACTTATGGCGGACGGGTAGCCAACAAAGACACAGACATGTTAACTATCTCCTTCCTGAAAGGTTTACTGGAGCCGATTATGGGAGAAAAGGTTAACTACGTTAATGCTTCCTTAATTACCGAACATCGGGGAGTCAAGGTGATTTCCACCAAAGAAGAGTCTAATGAACGGAGATTTGTCAATCTGATTACGGCCCGGGTCTACTCAAGCAATACCTTTATGGAGATTGCCGGTACCTTATCCGCTAACCAGGAGCCCCGCTTAGTGGGAGTTAAGGGTTACGATACAGATATTACCCCGACGGATAATATGTTGTTTGTGGAAAACATTGATCGTCCTGGGGTGATTGGCCCGTTTGCCTGTGTGCTGGGTGAACATAATATTAATATCGCGATGATGGGTGTCGGCCGGCGGCAGCGCGGCGAGGTAGCTCTGATGACCTTGAATGTAGACAGCGAGGTAGACGAGGACGTAGTCCAAAAACTAAAAAAGATCGATGGGATTATCAGTGTTAAAGTGGTTAAGTTTTAACAAGTTAAGCTAAAGGGATCTGAAGTTAGCTAAATGATCGCATGAGGGGGCTCAGACCAATGTTAGATATTAAGTTTGTTCGCAGCAAGCCCGAGGTGGTTAGGGAGGCCCTGGTCAAGCGAGGAGCCAAAGTATCGCTGGATGAGTTTTTGACCCTGGAGGAGCAGCGACGAGTTCGCCTGATGGAAGTCGAACAACTAAAGAACTTGCGGAATGTGGTTTCTGAGGAGATTGCCCGGCTGAAAAAAGCCGGGCAGAATCCCGAAGAACTGGTTTCCAACATGCGGCATACTTCCCTGCGGATTAAGCAGCTGGATGAGCAGGTGCGAGAGGTCGAGGAAAACCTGCAGCAAATATTATTAGGCATCCCCAATATTCCTCATGCCTCGGTGCCAGTCGGCAGCAGTGAAGAAGATAACCCAGTGCTGCGCACCTGGGGGGAACCGCCTCAGTTTGATTTTACCCCACGGCCGCACTGGGAAATTGGCGAGTCGCTGGATATTTTAGATTTTACTCGGGGAGTAAAGATTGCCGGGGCACGCTTTACGGTCTACAAAGGGCTGGGAGCTCGTCTGGAGAGAGCCCTGATCAACTATATGCTGGACCTACATACCGAGAAACACGGGTATCAGGAAATCTTTCCGCCGTTTATGGTTAATCGTCAGTGTATGGTTGGGACCGGTCAGTTGCCGAAATTTGAAGAAGACATGTTCCACGTCGATAAGACTGACTACTTCCTGGTCCCCACGGCTGAGGTACCTGTAACCAATCTCTTTCGGGATGAAATTCTGGAGGACAACCAGCTTCCAATTAAGCTGACTGCCTATACCGCCTGTTTCCGGGCTGAAGCCGGCGCAGCCGGCCGGGATACCCGGGGATTGATCCGACAGCACCAGTTCAACAAGGTTGAACTAGTGAAGTTTACTCGACCTGAGGATTCTTATGCGGAACTGGAGCGGCTGACTGCGGACGCGGAGGAAGTGCTCAAGGGTCTGGGATTACCTTACCGGGTGGTTGCCTTGTGTACCGCGGACATCGGCTTTTCTTCGGCCAAAACTTATGATTTGGAGGTCTGGCTGCCGAGTTTTAATACCTATCGGGAGATATCCTCCTGTAGCAACTTTGAGGATTTTCAGGCGCGTCGGGCCAATATTCGTTACCGGCCTGGCCCTAAGGCGAAGCCGCGGTTTGTGCACACCTTAAATGGATCCGGGGTCGCGGTTGGCCGAACAGTGGCGGCAATTTTGGAGAACTACCAGCAGGCAGATGGTTCGGTCGTCATCCCAGAGGCATTACGTCCCTATATGGGCGGGGTGGAACGGATTAAAGGTTAACCGTTTTTTGACCGGGATTCGCCGCGATAAGGGGAGGGAAAACCCTTAGGGAAATTCGATAGGCTTGACAAAATCAGCGTAGCTGTGCTATGATTTATCCGCCTTTGCAGAGTTGTAAAGGCGATGCGGAGGGGTGTCCGAGCGGTTGAAGGAGGCGGTCTTGAAAACCGTTGAACTCGTGAGGGTTCCGTGGGTTCGAATCCCACCTCCTCCGCCATTATTAGAGCTTTTAGCTTGACTTATGGCTAAGAGTTACGTATAATTAACCTTGGCTTTGACAATAGATGTATAGGGAGAGATGGCCGAGTTGGTCGAAGGCGGTCGCCTGCTAAGCGATTAAGCG
>JAAZDI010000160.1 GCA_012512295.1 Syntrophomonadaceae bacterium | reverse complement strand
CGAGCGCCGTCGTCATGGGAGTCTGAGAGACAAGCCTCCCAGAGAATACCACAAAGCAATCATGAGAAACGATTTGAAACCTGAAGTTATTGCTGCATAATGTCCAAAGTTAGGGGTTTGAACCGTTGGGTTGCCTACCGTAAACAACGATTTGGAGCGGTTAAACAGTTTTGAACTCATTCCTTTTGCTGAGGCGATAAAGAATGGGGCGGATGCGATTATGATTGCCCATATTCGGCTGCCGAAAATTGATCCGCACCACCCGGCTTCTTTTTCTCAAATCATTATTTCTGATGTCTTAAGAAAAAACATGCAGTTTGACGGAGTTGTCATTACTGATGATATGACCATGGGGGCAATAGTCAACAATTATGATATAGGCGAAGCCGCGGTAAAATCAATCCAGGCAGGCAGTGATATTATCTTAGTCTGTCATGATTTTGCTAAACAAGAGGCAGTAATCAAGGCTCTTCAAACGGCAGCGGAAAACAAGGTTATTGCACCGGAACGGATAGATCAAAGTGTTCATCGAATCTTGAAACTAAAACAAAAATATGGGCTCACTGATGCAACAGTTCCAGGGGCTGATCCACACATGATAGAAAGTATAAATAATAAGATAAAAGAACTTTTTTAGACCTTTGCTTCTTTTTAAAAGTTTAGTAAAAGACAATGAGCAAAGTTATTAACAATCATTCTTTTTGGCTGTAGAGTTATAGGCAATACATTAAGAATTACTTGACGCCGGAGCAGTTGGCTCTATTTGGTCCAGTGCCTGGATCAGAGTTTCTAGATCTACCGGCTTCGATAGTTGATATTGAAATCCGGCCTCTTGGGCGCGCTGGAGTTCTTCGGGTTGGGTATATCCCGTTAAAGAAATAAGAATGACATCTTTCAGTTCCTCATCAGTCCTAAAGGTTTGAGCTACTTGATAGCCATTCAAACCCGGTAATCCAATATCGCAGATTAACACCTCAGGTCGGAATTGTCTTGCATTGGCTATTCCTTGAGTACCGTTATACGCCACCATCACTTCATGGCCTTCTTTTTCGAGCAAGGAACTGAGAATTTCAGCTATATCCCGATTATCATCGATAATTAACACTCGTCTCCGGCGCTGTGGATTGGGTGGTAAGATTCTATTTGTTTCAACTGCCACTTGTTCGACTTGTTCAGTGCTGACCAAGGGAAGCGAGACAATGAATTCTGACCCTTTGCCTAAACCTTCACTGTGAGCAGTTACTTTACCATCATGCAACTCGACTAGATCCTTGACTAGTGCCAGGCCCAGGCCAAGACCGCTGGCGCTGCGATCCAGCGAAGTATCTGCTTGGATAAAGGGTTCGAATATATGGGATAGTATCTCAGGTTCCATACCGATACCGCTATCTTTAATTTGAATGATCGCATTTTGCTGAAAATTATCTTTGAATACGGTCACTTGAGTAATTCCGTTATTCGCTGTAAATTTAGCCGCATTGTGCAGCAGGTTTTCCACCACTTGGGTTAGACGGATTTCGTCGGCTTCCACATATAAGCTGGTTGGGGCTAATTTAATTTCCAGTCGAATGCCCTTTTCCTGAAAGAGAAACCGGAAACTATTAATCGTCTTAGCAACAAGCTCGTTAAGTTCTAACTGTTTTTTTTGCAGGACAATTTTATTTTGGGTAATTCTGGGGATATCAAGCAAATCATCTATTAGGCTAGAGAGGTGAGTAACCTGACGGTTCAAGATTTCTTTAGCCTTTTTCGCTTGTTCTCCATCCAACGAGTCTTGTTCGAGGAGAGACAAGGCCATTCTCATCGCTGCTAGCGGATTCCGGATCTCATGGGAAAGAATAGCTAAAAATTTATCTTTACGTCGAGCAGTTAATTGAAGGGTCTCCGCCAGGTCGCGAAATTTCATCTCACTTTCGATCAATACTTTTTCGAACTGCTTGCGTTCGGTTATGTCTTGGACCAAACATAACACATAGGTGGTGTCATTTAAAACAATCTTAGAGGCAGTTACCTCGGCCGGGTAGATAGAACCGTCCTTACGCCGTTGACGAGTTTCAAAGGTGATTGCCTCCCCGCCGGTTGGCCAATTTTTCCAGAGCCAGTTTTTATCGTCTCTTTGGACAGCATCCGGGTCCAAATCGAAAACATGCATCTGTAATAGTTCCTCGCGGGTATAGCCTAACTGAGCAACTGCTTTTTGATTAACGTCAATAATGTGTCCCTCATCATCGTGTAAAAAGAGCATTTGAGCCGCTTGATCCACGAGGGTGCGGAATTTTTTTTCACTTTCCTGCAGTGCTTTTTCTGCCTGCTTGCGTTCAGTAATATCGCGGCTAGATGTCATGATGCCCTTGAATTGACCATTTGGACTGCGGATAGCTTTTGCGCGAATCTCAACTAATATATATGTCTCGTCTTTACGGCGAAAATACATTTCGCCCTCATAGTATCCTTCTATAAGTAATTGGTTTATAGCATCTTGATTTTTACCAAATAAATCGAAAATGGATTTTCCCAGGGCTTCTTGAGCGGTCCAGCCAAATATCTCTTCGGATCCTTTGTTCCAATAGGTGATATTGAAATTTTCGTCAGTAGCAGTGAGGGCATCATGTACGTTAGATAATAGCTCAGCCTGAAAAGTCAAGGTCTTTTCTGTATGTTTGCGTTTGAGTAATGTTGCGATAATGGAGTTTGCTGTTAGATAATTTGGGGTTTGATTTATCATTTTCGACTCTCCCTTCTTTCCAGAGAGTTTTTCCAGCATATATTGAAACGTTCTTGGCTAGATATTCTCCGCACTGCTGTTGTTTCCTGAAGATACTTAATTGTCTTAAATAATTTGACATTATTTTAAAAATTCCTTTGAAAAACTTTGTCGAAATGTAAATAATTAGATATATTTCAGCAATCCCTCTAGAAAGGTCGATGAAACAGCGATAGAGTCTCCATCTGAAACCTCGATGCTCAGCGAAGCTAAGAATTAAAAAAGAAGTAAAGCGAGTGCTGGTCACACCCGCTTTACTTAAACCATTTTCTTAAACGCAAATACTAGTTTTCAGTCATTTTCCTTTGTGGTTGCACCTTAGGACATGAGTGGCTAATAGGATTTTAGACTTAATGAATCTCAATTCTCTTGATTTTAGTGTTTTCTTGTTTTAACTTGGGAAGGATCACCTTGAGCACTCCATTGTCAAACTGGGCTTTTATAGCCTCTTCATTCACATTTGCTACGGTAAATGATCGGGACATGGAGCCGTATTTTCTTTCTTTTCTTATATATCGCTCATTTTCTTCATCAATTGTCTCGTTTCTAGTGACCGAGATGGTTAGCAGATTATCGTGCAAATCAATTCCGATCTCCTCTTTTTTGATCCCGGGCAGATCTGCCTCAACAATATATTCTCTTTCATTCTCTTTAATATCGACTCTCATCTGACCAGTGTTCAGATAGAGAGATGGCAGGAATGCATCGTTGAAAAAGCGGTCAAAGAAGCTTTCTGCATCAAAAAAACTGTGTGGGTACCGATTTCTGTTGTAAGGCGTAAGTTGAGTCATCATTGATACCTCCTGTTAATTTAATTTTATGAAAAATAGTTTCAGTATCGTGTCATTCTGGGCCAAGCGAAGAATCCTCCCCCATTATATTTTTCCGAAACACTGATAAATATTCTTTCGCTTTTCGGCTGCTAACTTGTTATTTCTGAGTTCAAAGCACCCTTGCTTCTAAGCACCCACACTTCTAAGCGGGTGTTACCTTGTTCAAACTTCAGGCGGAGTTGAGTCT
>JAAZDI010000159.1 GCA_012512295.1 Syntrophomonadaceae bacterium | reverse complement strand
CCGGTGATTGAAGTACTTTACAACGAATGGTCGTCGTCCAATGGTACTCGATCTGCTGTTTAAACAAGGTACTCTACCTACAAAAAATAGGCGACGTAGTTGTGTAGCCAAAAGGTTACACCCTTTTTTATTCTGGGGCAGGAATTTTGTGGCTGGCGTAGAATTACTTTTAATAAATATAAAGGGTTTTGGGCCAGTTTGACAGAAAAATGTAGGAGGGAGAAGAATGCAAATAACCGATGTGCGGATAAGGAGAATTAGCCGAGAAGGTAAAATGAAAGCAGCCGTTTCGGTTACTTTTGATGATGAGTTTGTGGGCCATGATGTTAAAGTCGTCGAAGGGGCTAATGGTTTATTTGTCGCAATGCCTAGCCGTAAGACACCCTAAGGCGAATTCCGGGATATTGCCCATCCGATCTCATCAGCAGCTCGAGAGGTGATTCAAAAGGTAGTGCTCCAAGCCTATACAGAAGCGGCGACAGCTGCGGCAGTAGGGTAGGGACTGGTTGGCAGAATAATATGTGACTGAGGTTATAGGAAACAGATGAATTTTTTGCCATGACAGAAGAGCCGGTTTCGGCTCTTGTTTTTTGCATAATCAGAAAGTATGAGGGGACTTTCTGATTATAAGTTATGAGTAAGGGCAACTAGGGCTTCCGGCCGCGCCAAAGGCTTGACGTCTTGGGCGTAATCCTGTTTTCTTAACGAAAAAAGATTGACTGGAAAAGAAATACTTCGGCATTGAGCTACAGGAAAAACAAGATTTTTGTAGAAAAAATAATAAGCGGCATTTTGAAAACTAGAACTTTGGCTAAGTCCATTGTTTTTATGCTATTATTTAAACTATTATAAAACGTTATTGCGCACAGTTTATGCGAGATTAGGCAAGGGGGCAGAACCAGGAATGCAGGATGTGGTAGCGGTTATTTTAGCGGCTGGCAAGGGAACCAGGATGAAATCCAACCTTCCTAAAGTGATGCACAAAGTAGGGGGAAAATACTTGGTGCAGCACGTGTTGGACGCTGTCAGTTCAGCCGGGGTCTCCAAGAGGGTATTAGTCATCGGACACGGGGCAGAATTAGTCAGGGAGAGTTTAAATAATGGCTATCGATATGTGCTGCAGAAGGAGCAGTTAGGGACCGGACACGCTGTTTTACAGGCGGAAGCGGTTATCGAACAAGCAGAACAGACAGTGATGGTTGTTTGCGGGGACATGCCGCTGCTCTCCAGCGATTCATTAAGCCGGCTGATCGAACGACATCGCCAGACTCGAGCCGGAGCCACGGTATTAACTGCCTATCTGGGTAATCCGACTGGCTATGGTCGAATTGTTCGGGATGAGCATGGTCGGTTACTGCGAATTGTCGAAGAAAAAGATGCCTCCCCAGAGGAAAAAAAGATCAATGAAGTTAATACGGGAACCTATTGTTTTGACCGGGAGCTGCTGTTTTCCGCTTTAAAAGATCTGCGGCCTAACAATGCCCAAGGTGAATACTATCTAACTGATGTCCTAACCATTCTACTCAATAAAAATATTGAAGTTGAGGTTATGGATGAAGCCGAAGAGCTAGAAGCCTTGGGAATAAACAGCCGACAGCAACTGGCAGCAGTGGAGCAACTGCTGCGGCAGCGCACCCTGGATCGCTTGATGACCGAAGGGGTGACCATTATCGATCCCCAGTCAACTTTTATTGATGATACGGTCCAGATCGCCTCAGATACCGTTATCTATCCCTTTACCTTTATTGAGGGCCAAACAAAAATCGGCCATGAGTGTCAGCTAGGGCCAATGAGCAGAATTGTTGATTCTGTTTTAGGAAATGCAGTTCGCGTCCAAAATTCAGTAATTTTAGAGAGCCGGGTAGGGGATGATTGTAACATCGGTCCTTTTGCTTACCTGAGACCGGAGACTCGTCTGGAGCGGGGAGTCAAGGTGGGGGATTTTGTCGAATTAAAGAAATCATGGGTTGGCGAGGGCAGTAAGATTCCACATCTTTCTTATGTGGGGGATGCGACCGTTGGCCCAGGTGTTAATATTGGTTGCGGAACGATTACCTGTAATTATGATGGGATACATAAGCATCCGACTGTCATTGAGGAGGGGGCCTTCATCGGCAGCAACTCTAACCTCGTGGCACCGGTAAAAATTGGTGCTTACGCAATTACTGGTGCTGGTTCAACTATAACCAAGGACGTGCCGGAATACTCCCTAGCCGTTGAACGCAGCCAGCAGAAGATAATACCTAATTGGAATCGTAAAAGGAGTAAATAATAAAAAATGTTGAATCTGGCCAACAGGAGGAACAAAGGGATGTCTGTAATTAACAAACGATTAAAGTTGTTTTCGGGAAACGCCAATATTGATTAAGCTGAGGAGATTGCCGATTATCTTGGACTGCATCTGGTGGCGTCCAAGGTGAGTCGGTTTTCAGATGGTGAAATCTGTGTGGCGATTGATGAAAGTGTCCGGGGTGTCGATGTTTTCATTATTCAGCCGACCTGTCCACCAGTTAATGAGAACATTATGGAACTGTTGATTATGATGGATGCGGTTAATCGGGCTTCTTCAGCCCGAATAAATGCAGTTATTCCTTACTATGGTTATAGCCGGCAGGATCGCAAGACCAAGGCGCGTGACCCGATTACCGCTAAAATGGTAGCCAATCTGATAACCGTAACCGGCGCAGCCCGGGTGGTGACGATGGATATGCATGCCGGCCAGATTCAGGGATTTTACGATATTCCGGTGGATCATCTTCCTGGCGTGCCTATTTTGGCTGAGTATTTTCGGCATAAGGGGCTAGAAGATGTTGTGGTCGTTTCGCCGGATGTGGGGGGAGTTACCCGAGCCCGGGACTTTGCCGAAAGGATTGGTGCCTCAATCGCGATTATCGATAAACGGCGGCCGGAACCGAATGTTGCCGAGGTTATGCACGTGATTGGCAATGTTAAGAATAAGAACGTCATCATGATTGATGATATTATTGATACAGCTGGGACCATTACTCTGGGGGCAAAAGTCATGGTGGAACATGGGGCCAAAGAGGTCTACGCCTGTGCCACGCACGGCCTGCTTTCCGGCCCAGCCGTAAAGCGCTTGGAGGAAGCTCCGATCAAGGAAGTGGTTATCACCAACACCATTCCGCTTCCACCAGAAAAGAAACTGGATAAGATCAGGGTTTTATCCGTCGCTCCTTTACTGGGAGAAGCAATTATTCGAATTCATGAGGATCTTTCGGTTAGTAAGCTGTTTGACGCTTAACAAGAAAATAACACGTTCCTCATAGTTTGTGTTGTTTTCATCCGTGGTTGTGCCTAGCGGGCCTGGGCGGTTAATGCAAAAGATATCAGCTTCGGCTATCATTGCTATGAATATAACCTTTTATTCGTTTATCGTGGTGCGGGCAACGCCTGACTAATTCTGAGCAGAGCGAAGAATCTTTCCCACGCTGAGAAGCAAGATCCTTCGCTCACGCGCAGGATGACCTATGTCCACTATTGTCATAGGTGTTGTGTCCTTGAGGCCTGGGCGGTTAATAAGAAAAAACTACGCCAGCTAGCCTATTAGGCGATATGGTTTGAGATCTCCTCTTCAGGGAATACTGGAAAGAGAAATACCCTGACCAGATAAAGGAAGAGGAGGAAGGAACCAATGGAGGCTAAAAGTATATCTGTTGAGTATCGAGAAACTGGTTCTAAGGGGCGGGTACATCGAGTTCGGAAAGCCGGTCTGACCCCCGGGGTAGTGTACGGTGGAAACAAGTCGGCAACTCCGATTAAATTTAACCATAAGGAGTTAGACCGGATTTTGAACCGCTCCAGCAAGGGCATGAATACCCTGATTGAAATGCAATATCCTGATCAGGCAGCAGAAACAGTTATTGTTCGAGAACTACAACGGGATCCGATGACCGGCATCTTGCTTCACGCTGATTTTTATCGGATATCTCTTTCAGAACGGATTAGTGCCGAAGTCCCTCTGATTTGGGTTGGTGAAGCGGAAGGAGTCAAAAAGGGCGGCTTGCTGCAACCCGGACTTAGAACCGTCCTGGTCGAGTGCCTGCCGGACCAGATTCCTGACCGCTTAGAAGTGCCGGTTGCCCAACTGGAGATCGGTGACAAATTAACCGTGGCTGACCTGAATCCTCCGCCCGGTGTCGAGATTCTAAACGAGCCTGACGAAATAGTCGTATCCATTCTCGGCGCCCGGGTCGAAGCGGAACCAGCCATCCCAACCCCCGCAGAAGAAAAACCCGAAGCAACCGAACCCCCAACCAACGAAGAAGACAAACTGGCGGCGAGGTAGCGGCATTGCTTCCATAAGATTTGAACCAGTGCACGAGTTAATCCTATTTGTATATGAACACGACTGGTAAAGGCTAAATACACAGGTTTAATAAAGCGACAACTCTTGCCAAGCAGGAACATGTCATGTAAAAGTCTCGGCATTGCTTCCATGCTGCAGCATATTACAGGGTCAGTTGTTCGTGACACAGACAACCGGCCCTTTTTCGCTTGAGGTTATCAGAAGAGAATAAGGGGTGGACAGATTGTTTGAACGCTGGCGTAGACAACCGGAGAAAAAGGGCAGTGCGTCAACTAAATTGCTGGTGGGCCTGGGGAATCCTGGCTCAGAGTACGCTGGGACACGGCATAACGTAGGTTTTATGACGATTGCCAAAATGGCGGAGGAGTTAAAAATCAAGGCTAACCGCTCTGCTCACCAAGCTCTGATTGGCGAAGGCCGATTAGGCGGCTATCGCCTGGTTCTGGCACAGCCTCAAACTTATATGAACCGCAGCGGGATCGCGGTCGCTGCCCTGCTTAAAGCATATGGTCTAACCCCAGAAGACTTGCTAGTGGTGTGTGACGATCTGGATCTGGAGTTAGGTCGCCTTCGGCTGCGGGCTAAAGGGGGGGATGGCGGCCATCGCGGATTGCGTTCAATTATCGATTGCTTGGGGACCAAAGAGTTTCCCCGGCTGCGAATTGGCGTGGGCCGTCCCGCATCTAAGGAAGAAACCGTAGACTATGTTTTAACCCCTTTTGATCGAGAGGAGCAAATCCTGGTCAACGAAGCGGTCGAAGCAGCAGCCGCCGGCATCCGGCAGTGGTTATTTGAAGGGGTTAATCGGGCCATGAATCGGGTTAATGTCTGGAAACCAGCGTCTTTAGCTAAATCATCTATAGAGGGTTAACCCTATAGACGGTTAATCCGAGAATTTTGGATATTGAAAGGTGGTGCCAGCTTGGTTTCCTGAACGCATAATCAAAAGGAAACTAAGCAAGGTTTTGGCTTATCTAAAGAAAGTAAGCATTAATTGGGATAAAGT
>JAAZDI010000158.1 GCA_012512295.1 Syntrophomonadaceae bacterium | reverse complement strand
AGCCCGAAGTGAGGGAGTTAATGTCTACGAACGTTTCTCTCCCCAAAGGGGTAAAGGCTTTGCACTCGAATGGATGTTCAACCAGCTGTTTGAGCTGGAAGATAAAGAATACGATGCAGTCTGCTTATTTGACGCAGATAATGTAGTGTCTTCCAACTTTCTCTTAGAAATGAACGCCAAGTTAAAGCAAGGGTTCAAGTCCATTCAGGGTTATCTTGATACGAAGAATCCCAACGACTCCTGGGTTACTGCCTGTTACGCCACCGCCTATTGGTCGATGAATCGGATGTGGCAGTTAGCTCGTTATAACCTGGGGCTCTCCAATGCTTTGGGCGGCACTGGCCTTTGCCTGGATATCCAGGTGCTTAAGCAATACGGCTGGGGAGCACATTGTTTGACTGAAGATCTGGAGTTTACCATGAAACTCCTGCTCAATGGGATTAAGACCGCCTGGTGCCATGATTGCAAAGTTTATGATGAAAAACCGATCCACTTTTCCCAAACCTGGCGGCAGCGGACCCGCTGGTTACAAGGACATTGGGATGTCGCTTTTCGATACATGATTCCGCTGATCAAAAAAGGAATTGCCGAACGCAAGTGGTACCCAATTGATGGGGCAATTTACCTGTTTCAACCCTTTTTAATTATGACCATGATGTTTACTTTTATAATGACCTTTATTGCTTCCTTCTTCCCGGAACCAATTTACGCCACGCCAATTACTGATTTATTACCGGGTTGGTTCTGGCTGATGTTTGGAATTCTTGGTTATACTTATCCAATGATTGGTCTATACCTAGAGGGCGCGCCCAAAAAAGCATACTATTACTACATTACTTACCCGATCTACGGCTTAACCTGGTTTCCAGTTACTCTGGTCGGTCTATTAAAACACGGTAACCAGACCGAATGGGCTCATACTCGGCATACTCGCGGCATCTCCATCTCTACTCTGGAGTAATTCGTTCAGCCGGGTTGAGGCCAAAGCGTTAATAAAGTCTTCAAAAAAGTCTGCAAAACCCCCACTGTTAGAAGTGGGGGTTTTGAACGTAATCCGGCTGTCTTTTCACCGGTTATTTAGATTATTAATATATATCCGATTCCCAGATCCGGTATTTCACAAAAAGATTATACACATTTCCATCAAGCTTACCGTCCTTAACCATAAAACCCAGTATCCGCAATGCTTGATCAACCGGCAGGGCTTTCTTATAAGGGCGATCACTGGCCGTTAAGGCATCAAAGACATCTACCAGGGCTAAAATGCGGGCCTCAAGGGGAATTTTGTCACCCTTAATTCCCTGCGGATACCCTTTTCCATCTAAATGTTCATGGTGCATGCGGGCAAACACCGGCACTTCCTGAAACTTTTTAATGAAAGGGATATTCTCCAGAAGCCGAGCCGTTATTGCCACGTGTTCTTCCATAATCTGACGTTCTTCTGATGTTAACGTGCCGGTGCGAACGGTTAGATTGTTTAACTCGGCTGCCGTCAAATAAGGTTTCGGCTGACCCGCTGGATCTAAGTAGGTTTGAGCCGCTATTTCCCTTAATTGATTAGCGATTGCTTCATCTACCAAGGTACCGGGGTCATTGACCCGTAAAATCAATTCCCGTTGTGCTTCAAGCTGCCGCCGCCTTTCCCGCAACTGAAAGACTTCTTCCCTGGCTTGCTTTTCCTGACCGTTTTGCCACAATTCGAGTTGCCGCCGCAGGGAAATCGTTTCTTCTGTCCGCCAAATGTAATCAAATCTCTGGAGTAACAACTCCAGACTATCACCGAGCCGAGTCGCTTTATTCATTACCGATAATGGGGTAGCTATTTTGCCAATATCATGCAGCCAACCAGCCATGGTCAACTGCTCCAACCGTTCCTGATTAAACACTATCTCTTTCCAGGGTTCCTCCTTTTCCTGATTGATCCTTTCCCCAATTGCCCGGGCGAGCAGAGCAACTCGTCGGGAATGGTTGGCATTATAGGGAGTACGAGAATCAATCGCCGCGGCCATCACTCTGACAAAGGAATTAAACAATTCCTCAATATCCCGCAATAGCTGGGTATTGGTGATGGCTACACCAGCCTGGGAAGCCAGAGATTCAATAACCTTTTGATAGTATGGAGCAAAAGAAATAACCTCCTGATTGGCCGGGTCCTGAGCGTTAATTAACTGCAGAACGCCTAGTACATCACCTTCCTGGTTTTTTATCGGCACAACCAACATTGATTGGGTGCGATAACCAGTCATTTGATCGTACTTACGCGGACCGGTAAAATCAAAAGCTTCTGTCTGGTAAACATCGCTGATATTGACGCTAGAGCCGGTCAAGGCAACATAACCGGAAACATTTTCTTTTTTAATTGGTACTGGCGGGAGGTTTAGCAGTTCACCGTCACCACCTTGT
>JAAZDI010000157.1 GCA_012512295.1 Syntrophomonadaceae bacterium | reverse complement strand
CAGTAGCCATAATATCCTCCTTATCCCTTGTCAGTACAAAGCCTAACCTATTTTAGTATAAGTTTAGCTGTAATTCAATGGGTTCGAAAATTAGCAAAACGAAAAGATTTTTGGTAAAATGCAAGAAGACTAAGTGGAATAAGGGTGGAATGGGACAGGTGTTAGTTGATTACCATGTTCATGGGATCGGCCATCGGACCAATAAACATACAGCTCCGGAACTAGCTAAGTATATTGAGCAGGGGATAGCCCAAAACTTGACCGAAATTGGTTTTGCCGATCATGATGAATATCTGCTCGAACTAGATTTTTCAAGTTTTCTTTACCTGCAAAGACGTTATCCCCAAATCAGACTTCGTCTTGGCCTGGAAGTCGATTATCGACCAGGACAGGAAAAAATATTGGGTCAGCGGCTAGCACCCTATCAATTCGACTACCTGATCGGGTCGATCCATTTTATCGGTGATTGGCCTTTCGATCATCCAGCTTATACCGCCGGGTATGCTGCCTGGGACATTGATGAATTGCACCAGACATATTTTTCATTGGTTACCCAGATGGTTAGATCCGGGCAGTTTGATATTGTGGGACACCTGGATCTGATCAAAGTTTTTGGCTACCGACCACGGCGTTCAGTCCTTGACTTGGCCGGTTCGACCCTGTCAGCTATCCAGGAAAGCGGAATGACGGTAGAAATTAATACGGCTGGTTGGTACAAGCCAGTGGCTGAAGTTTACCCCGGCCGAGACCTCCTGGAGGAATGCTTCCGTTTAGGAATTCCAATTACCTTGAGCTCGGACGCGCATGCGGCCCAAGATGTTGGACGAGATATTGCGCGGGCTCGCGAAATGGCCTGGGCCGTCGGCTACCGGCAGGTCGCGGTATTTGAAAAGCGACAGAGGAGTCTGCTGCCTTTGTGAGTAGCGTATTTTAACGCCAATCAGCGATTGACGGTCTGCATCAGCGAACAGCGGCGGTGGCGGATCAGCCGGCATCACTGGAGCCCAGGCGAAAAGTTTTTCGGTGCTTCCGGGAAACCATGCTGAGGATCATCCAGCATCATTGGGGCCGGCAGGGTGAGCTTGATGCTGGCTCTAAGCGATGAGGTCCGATCACACCTAGTCTGCTGACCAAGAGATAACAAAAGCATTTCAAATACTGAAAAATTACTATGAAAGGAGTAGACTGATTATGTTAGCTTATGATACAGCCCACCGTTTAGCCCGGGAACTAACTGAAACCGAGGAGTATCAGGCACTGGTTACGGCGCGGAATAAGGTCTATGAGTCAGAGGCCAATAAGACGATGCTGGAAGACTTTCAGAAAAAACAAACCGAATTAAACAAGGCGCACCTAGCCGGGGAACAAGTCCCGCCGGAAAAGGTAGAGCAATTGCAGAAATTAATGGAAGTAATGATGATGAATCCGGTGATCAGGGATTACCGAATTGCCGAACTAAAAATAGTCCGGCTGATGGGAGACATTGAAAAGATCCTCTGGGATGCGGTGAGGCCGGGTTTGATCTTTACCGAGGGAATGGATTAGTTACATTATGGCAAAGCGGATTAAAGGCAGGTACCTTCTTGGCGTACGAGATTGAGAGTTTATCAGATATTTTTAGAGTTGCGCTTAAGTTGCATCGGTTTTCTTTTTAAAACCACTTAACCTGGAGGCATACAATATACCTCCGGGTTTTTTATTTACGAATCGAAGAAAATCTTTATAATTATTATAGTTTAAAGTCGCGAATAAGGGGGACAGAGGATTGTATCAAATTGTCGGAAAAAAAGTACTGGCTCCAGGGATCAAACGTTTTGAGGTGGCAGCCCCATTAGTTGCCCGGAATGCCCAGGCCGGTCAGTTTATTATGTTGCGGTTAGACGAGTATGGGGAAAGGATTCCCTTAACCATTGCTGATTTTGATCCGGATCAAGGGACCGTTACGATAATTTTTCAAGAGATTGGAAAAAGCACTGAATTGCTCGGCCGACTGGAGACGGGCGACTTTATCCTTGACTTTGTCGGACCATTGGGTAAACCCTCACATATTAAAAAATTTGGGCGAGTAGTCATGATTGGCGGAGGGGTAGGTATTGCGCCGATCCATCCCATTGCTCGGGAAATGAAACGAGCCGGCAACGAGGTGATATCGGTTCTAGGGGCGCGCAGCCGTGAGTTACTGATTATGGAAGAGGAAATGAAGCTGGCCAGCACAGAAGTGCTCATTACCACCGATGATGGGTCATATGGCCGTCAGGGTTTTGTGACTGATGTGCTCAGAGATCTGATTACCAATCGAGGACCGCTAGACTTGGTCGTAGCGATTGGCCCAATGGTCATGATGGAAGCGGTCTGTCGGGTAACCCGGGGGCCGGGAATTACGACCGTGGTTAGTCTTAACCCGATTATGGTGGATGGGACCGGGATGTGCGGGGCGTGCCGGGTTCAGGTCGGGTCGGACACGAAGTTTGCCTGCGTTGACGGACCAGAATTTGACGGACATCAGGTCGATTGGGAACTGGCTAAACGTCGGTCCCGCCTGT
>JAAZDI010000156.1 GCA_012512295.1 Syntrophomonadaceae bacterium | reverse complement strand
CATCTCTGGATACCATTTATATATATACCCCCTAAGTTTGCTCTATATTTATTGTTGACGATATATTACGTCTTCAGTCACAAGACCGCTTACTAGTTACCTCTTTGGATCAGCTCCTGCACCGCCTGGAAGACAGTCTCTTTTTCCGAACCCAGCGTTAATAGGTGAGGGGCTCTTTCCAGCCACAGCAGTTTCTTATCCCGGCTGCCCAAATGTTGATAAATAAACTCACCGCTATCTGGCCGCACGGTTTCATCAGCCAATGATTGAACCACCAAAGCTGGTACTTTGACCTTAGCAGCCTTCGCTTTTACCTCCCGAATCAGCCGTAACAAATTGGTTATTCCGCGAAGCGGCATTTTAGGATATGAAAACCGCAGAGCATTAGCCGCTTCTGGGGAAAAACTGTCATAATCTTGGGGTGAAGACGATAAAAACCGCTGCAAGAAAGGGTATATTTGCTCCTTCTGAATACGCAGGGCAATCGGAGAATTCAAGGTAACGACCCCGGCCACGCTCCCCAACGCTTGCCATTGCTTGGCTTCTTCCTCAGCCGCGGCAAGCAATAGACAAAGTAACCCCCCCATAGAGAGGCCAATTAGATAAATGCGGTCCGACTCTCCCCGCAGCCGCAGTAGGCCTTGGGCCGCACTGTTCAGCCAATCCGTCCATTTAGTTCGGGCCAGGTCCTCAACCGAGGTCCCGTGACCGGCCAGGAGTGGAGCCCAGACAGTATAACCCCGATTAGCCAAATACTCTCCCAAGGGCCGCAATTCAGGCGGTGAGCCGGTAAAACCGTGAACCAACAGGCAACCAATATGGTTACCGCGATAATAATAGGGCTGTGCCTTGGGATGTACTCCTGGAATTATTATTTCCGACAATCTTGATTGATCTTGCATAATTATTGTTCCTCTTTGGACCTCATTCGCTTGGTTTTATATGGATATTTTAGCATCGTTGAGTATATTAATCTATAAATCTATAGATCTATAAAATCGTTAGCACCATCAAAGCAGAAAAAGTGTTGAGTTTCCCCAACACTTAAACTACGCAAATTAAATTCTATTCCTTAAGACTGCTAAAAACTGCTTAAAATTGCTTAAAGACTGCTTAAAGTCTGCTTAGAACTAATATACCATAGCTAAAATCATCGTTAGGATAAGAAAAGAAATGGCTAATACGGTAGATATTTTACTAAATAGCTCATCCATCCCTTTTTTCTTACCAAAAATCGCTTCAGCCCCACCGGCGATCGCCCCGGACAACCCGGCACTTCTGCCTGACTGAAGCAAAACTGTAGCAATTAGACCAAGCGACACCAAGATCTGTAGAATAATAAGGACTATTTTCACCAGTTCACCCCCTGCGGTCGATTAGGAAACATATTCCTGTGACTAACCATCCCTACCCGCTAAGCACATCCACTATTTGAAAGACTAGCTTTTGACCATTGCAATCGCTATACTTGTCTTTTTGATTGTAGCACAACCGTCCGGGGAAGGCAAGAATTAGTGAAAAGTGACGAAAACGTGTTTGGTGAAAAACTAACCCAATTTATAACTAGCTGTTCAT
>JAAZDI010000155.1 GCA_012512295.1 Syntrophomonadaceae bacterium | reverse complement strand
GTATAGTCATGATGGCAAAAACAACCCTCCGCTCGGGCTTCCTCTACCAATTCTTGATAGGGAGAATCAATAATCATTTCTAAGGAATTGCGGGCTTGTTCAATAACCTGATCAGCTTCGGACAGAAATAAAAGATCAAATTCTGACGGTTGATCCTTAGTCTCAGCCAACTTTAAACATTCTTCCAACTCTAGCAAGCGTAAGCTGAAAAAATCTGGCCAAAGACCCCAAGATTCCCGAGTTGGCACCATTGGTGGTATAAAACCTTTAGCCGACGCCTGCATCCTAGCTAAGGTAGCTACTGCTTCCTCCAGATGAGACCATCTGCCAAGCTGTAATTCCTTGCCTTTAATCCATTTGGTCAAGTAATACGTTTGATCGTTCAGCCGGACAAAAGCATCGCCATATTTAGTTAGAATGAATGGCGAGACCTGAGAGAATCCCTGCTTAATTAAGTGCCTTATACCAGCATCAGCTAATATAATAGCCTCTGGGTCTGATTGGGTTACTTTTAAGAATCGGGGTCCGGAGCGGGTTTCTATTTTATACCCTCCCTGAACTGCTTGAACCTTCACAGCCGGTAAGTCATACTCCCAGAGGACGGTGTCATTTAACAGTTCTTTTAACTCAACTTGCAATATGTCGCATTTCTCCTCCACCCTGACCACCACCCTCTTGTCTCAAGATCCTCTTCTTTTCAAAGATATGCCACTTAGAGAAAAAAAATGAGACTAATAGATTATTCCTATCTGTAACCATTTGGCCCTTTTTTGCATACCCTGCTAACAAGCCCAATTATAAAACCATTCCAGACACTGTTCCCGAGCACTTTGAAGGCTGAGTTCTTTCTGCAGGGCAAAGGTAAGGGTTTTTTCAGACAATCCCGAACCGTTCTGATAGTGCGCCTGGATATAGGAACAACTTGGGTAGGGAAACCACAGTTGAGCCAGCAAAAGCTTTCGTTCTGCCGGTTCTAAAGGCCAAACCACCTCATAAGTTTCAAGGACTTCTTGACCGATGGCTAGATCCCAATCATAAAGACACAAAACTCTTTGCAAGTATCTCCCTAATTCATATACACGCAAATCACATATACAGTTTTCGAAACCAAATACATACAGCTTACCCTGTCGGGTCAGCTTCAGGTTAACTTCGCGATAAGAATTATGACAAACAAAAGGCTCCTTTAACAAGCCAGTTATTAACGAATCATATTCACTACTTTGCAAGAGAGACAGGGCATACTCTATTTGGTTTAAGATTAAGTTATAAGAATTTAGAAAAACATTATCAAATGCCTTGAACTCTCGTTGATTTCCTAACCGTTTAACCTGGTCAATTATTAGATGATAAACCTGCTGCCACTGTCCCGGCCATTGGCCCCGATTATCCCGACAGGATACATGCCCCGAAGGCAAATAACCTTTCAAATGATAATGAAGCTGGGCTAAGGTCGTTGTCGCGCAAACTAAGTGACTTCTATTTAACAGATTAGGGTTGATCCCCTCTACCCAATCACATAAAAATAAAAAGGCCTTATCCCTGGCAACCCAAGCCCATCCATCAACAGTTCTAATAAATCTAGGAATTGCTTTAAACCCGTTTCGCCCTAGATGATCCAGTAAAGTCTGAACGAATATAAGTTGCTCTGGATTCCAATAAACTCGGTTCAGTTGTTTAAAGCCGCGTTCTGTTAACAATTTCCAGCAGTTGCCGTCAATTTGCTCTATTGCATCTACTTTTAAACCCCAGGGGACTAGCCAGTCCGGATTTAAGTTGTTTTGCTCCCAGTTTAATATCTGAGTCGGTTTCCCTTTTTTCTTATCTCGCTTCCCCAATATAGGCACCTCCTCGAAGGGTCACTATTCTTATCAGTGCCTGAACTTACTTCATGATTATATTTATGGCAAATTTATAAATTAATGTCACAAAAGTGCTAACACTTCTGTTATCTAAAAAAGAAAAACCGGCCTAGCCGGTTTTGCAGCCTGTTGACAAAGTCCAAAAGTCAGCAGGTTTTTTGTTTGGCGTTATCGAATCTTCAAGATAGGCTAAAACCCTATCTTGAGGTGAAGACATTGCTGTCCAAAAAAGACCGAAATAGCAT
>JAAZDI010000154.1 GCA_012512295.1 Syntrophomonadaceae bacterium | reverse complement strand
TTCCAGCTTAAATATCTTGCCACCCATTGTCTTAATTATTCGCCAACCGCCAGCAGCGGTTCCTAAGGCCATTGCAGTCGCACAGGCCAGAATAACCCACAGCGGTACATAAAACTCGGTTATTAACCCGGCACTCACCAGGGCCATGGTGATAATTCCCATTGATTTTTGAGCATCATTGGAGCCGTGGGAAAAAGACATCATGCTCGCCGAAAAAATCTGAAGTCGTCGAAAAACCTCATTTACTTTAACCGGTGACTTTCGCCCAAAAACAAAGAAAAGGATGGTCATAATCAAATAGCCACTGGTGAACCCAAGAATTGGAGAAAGGATTAGAATGAGGATAATTTTTTGCAGGCCAGCCCAAATAAGCGCTCCAAATCCATATCCTGCAACTACCGCCCCCACAATTCCGCCAATTAAAGCATGGGAAGAGCTGCTGGGAATACCAGATAGCCAAGTAATAATATTCCAGCAAATAGCGCCTATTAGACCAGCTACCACCACCTCTTGGGTAATGTCCTGAGGCGCAACAATCCCTTTCCCGATAGTTCCGGCCACAGCTGTGCCGCTTAAAGCACCAATAAAATTTAAAACTGCCGCTAACATTACTGCCCGCTGCGGCGTAAGCGCTTTAGTTGACACCGAAGTAGCAATAGCGTTAGCTGTGTCATGAAAACCGTTAATGTAGTCAAATAAGAGAGCAACCAGGACAACGATTACTAACCAGACTATTCCGCTAGGCATATTTGAGAGCCACCCCTTTGAGGTGGTTCGCTACATCTTCGCAATGGTCCAATGCAGTTTCCAAATGCTCATAGACTTCCTTCCATTTGATAACCTCAATCGGATCCAATCCTCCTTCAAAAAGAGCGGCTACAGCCTTGCGATAACAATGATCTCCCAGATTCTCCTGAAATTTAATATCCTCGCATAATTCTAACACCAGGTTATAGTTGGTTTTCAAATCATTAAGCACGGCGAAGGCTTTTTTAATTTCCTCCGTTGCCTGAACCAGAATTCTGACCAATTCCTTGGCCGCTTCAGTCGGTTTACCTGTTTTATACAAAACCATCTTTTCCAGAGTACCATGGACGTGGTCTAAGATCCGGTCCAATTCTCGGGCCAGCATGTAGATATCTTCTCGATCAAGAGGCGTCACTAAGCTCTGATTCAATTTCTCTAAGATTGATCGAGTGATAGAATCTCCAACCTGTTCAATGGCCGTCAATTCGTCTAGTCTGGCCGGCATTCGTTCGTAATCATTTAGCGCATCTCGTAAAATGGCGACACCGTTGCAGACTGTTTCGGAAGCCTCTCGGAAAAATTGATAAAACTTGTCTTCCCGAGATTTGAGGTTAAAAATCAACAATCATCCCTCTCTTTCGAGTAGACCAGACATACGCCCTTAGTAGTGCCCTGATATCCAGTTTATTAATCCAATCCATCGACTAATTAATCTGGATCTTTAACTACTAGAATGCATAAGTAAGGCTGCATCAAGTATGCCATAATGAACCATTATGACCTATAACTAATCTACGTGTAAACCATCGTTAATTATATCATACTTCTAACGAGAAATGTCATTGGGATTCTGCAGGATTATTAGATTTAAATATTCTCCCTCTCTTGGCCCTTTAATATCCTCCTAGCCTCCGCGATCAGATATAGGGAACCAGTCACACACAATAAGGCGGCTTGGCCATTGTGTTGGTATTTTTGCACCAACTCAACCCCACTGGCTAGAGCATCGGGCAGACGATCCTGAATAATTACGCGATCAGTATAACGTTCCGCCAGTCGGGCAACCTCGGTCCAATTACCAGACCGGGGTCCGGGTGGTTCGGTAACAATAATCTCATTGGCTAAAGGAGCAAGCGCTTGAACAATTAGGTCCCGATTCTTATCCTCTAACACCCCGATAACTAAAACTAGCCGGTGATCTGGAAAACTCTCGCCTAAAAAACTAGCCAGACAGCGGGCGCCGGCCGGGTTATGCGCTCCATCTAGGATAATCAATGGATTCTGGCTTACCAATTCCAAGCGGCCGGGCCAAATTGTCTTCTGCAGCCCCTGGTAAATATCAGCATCGTTGATCGGTAAGCCTTGTTCTCGTAAGACCTCAATCGCCGCTACCGCCATAGCGGCATTTATCTTTTGGTGTTCCCCAAGCAGCGGGAGCCAAAGGTCCCGATACTCTCGTTGTAACCCCCGCACACTAACGGTTTGTCCCTGCATCACCCGGACTGCAGTCGGCTGGGGTAACCCAGAAATCCTAGACTGGACCGCGTTTAACCAAACGGTCCGATAGGGCGGCCTAAATTCATTTTGGGCTGGCGGGCCGGGAAGGATACGGATCACTGGTGCCGCCAACTGTCGGGCTACCCGACGTAACACTGACCAAGCCTCTCCTTCGGCTGCCGTAACTAACGGCACCTTCGGCTTAATTATCCCGGCTTTGGTCCTGGCAATGTCCCGAAGGGAGTGCCCTAAGACCCGCTCATGATCTAGTGAAACATTCGTAATGATGGAAACTAAAGGGGTAATCAGGTTGGTCGAGTCTAAGTCGCCGCCCATTCCGACTTCGATTACCGCCAGGTCTACCCCGGCTCGGTGGAAATACTGAAAAGCAAGGGCCGTGTTCACCTCAAATTCAGTCGGATGCTCAAATCCTTCTGCCACCATCTGCTCGAGATGAGGTCGCAGTTCGGTTATTAATTGAGCCACTTCCGCTTCTGGAATAACCTCTCCATTGATCTGAAACCGTTCAGTATAGCTTTCCAGATGGGGTGAAGTAAACATACCCACCTTTAAGCCGGCGGCCTGGAGAATGCTGCTCACCATCGCGCAAACTGACCCTTTGCCGTTCGTTCCTCCGACATGAACGCAAGCTAATTGTTGATGGGGATTTCCCCAAACGGCTAAAAGCCTTTCCATTCTGGAAAGGCCTAGATTGATGCCAAATTTTGTCAACTCATTTAAGTACGCTAAAGCCTCTAAATAATTCACGGCTCAACCTCAGGTTAACTTTTATTCTAAATTAACCGTACCTGCCCATTGGCACAACCATATTTTCTAAAATAATTATAAACAATCGGGATAGAATAATCTAGCAGCTTCTCGCTCTTAACCATCGGCTGCTCGCAAAGCGGCCAGTCTTTTAACAAGGGTTTCTTTCTTAACCTGGTATTCAACCAGCTTCGCTTTTTCTTTGTCAATCACTGCTGCCGGTGCCTTGGCCAGGAAGCCCTGATTGCTCAGCTTTTTATCCAACCGGCTGATTTCCTGGTCCATCAGGTCAACTTCCTTTTCCAAACGGGCAATCTCTTTATTC
>JAAZDI010000153.1 GCA_012512295.1 Syntrophomonadaceae bacterium | reverse complement strand
GAATTTTAACGCGATTAGTACTCAATTAGCGCGCGATCTTTTGGCAGCTCTGAGCTATATTGAGGAAGATGATGATATTTGGGCAGCAGTTATCACCGGGGCCGGAGAAAAGGCTTTCTGTTCCGGGGCGGACCTGAAAGAACGGAAAAATATGACTAAGCCCCAGATGATTGCTCAGCGTAAATTGTTTGTTAAGATGTTTACGGCTGTTTCCGTATTTCCGAAACCACTTATCGCGGCCGTTAATGGTGTCGCCTTTGGTGGCGGCTTAGAGATTGCTTTGGGTTGTGACTGGATTGTCGCCGCGGAAAACGCGATTCTCTCGCTGAGTGAGACCAGTATAGGTGTTATTCCCGCTGGTGGTGGCACCCAGAACATGTCCCGGGTAATTGGTAAGCAAAAAGCGAAACAGTTGATCCTCACTGCCAGAAGGTTAACCGCAGCTGAAGCGAAAGAGTGGGGCTTTGTGGCCCGGGTCGTTCCTCAAGCCGAACTGATGAACGCGGCAATCGAAGAAGTCGCCTCAATCACCAAGAATGCGCCGATCGCTGTTTATCAAGCGAAGAAGGCGATTAACTTCGGGGTTGATTTGGATCTCTACACCGGTTTGGTTCTTGAGGCTGAAGCCTATAACGCTGCCCTATATAGTGAAGATAGGGATGAGGGTCTGGCGGCTTTCAATGAAAAGCGGAAGCCAGTCTATAAAGGACGCTAAAATAAGAATATTTATTTTATGAAGGAGGAACAGCTTAGATGTATACCCCTAAATTTACTCTAGGCAATATACCGAAAAAAGTTAAGCTAGGTGATATTACTGTCCGTGACGGATTCCAACACGAAGAATATTGGATTCCGACTGAAGCCAAATTGTGGTTTGTTGAACAATCTATCAAAGCTGGCTTCAAAGAAATCGAATTAACTAACTTTGGCAACCCGAGAGCAATCCCGCAATTTAAAGATGCTTGGGAAGTGACCGAAGGAGCTTGCAATCTACGTAAACGGGCTGTTGAAAAAGGCTGGATTAAGAGCGAGGATGAGGTTACCTTTACCGGCGTAGCGATTGACCGGCGTCGTAATTACCCAATTATCGAAGCCAAAAAAGCTGGCAAACCTGTACCGGACCGCGTTCTCTGCATGGCTTCCACCAGCCACGCCCACATGGTGAAGAATGCTGGTAAAGATCATCCGACCTACCTGGCAGATAGCGAAATCGTTATCGGCGAACTGCGGGATGCCGGTTTTCAAGTTTGCGGAACGGTCAGTACTATTTGGGGCTGCCCAGTCACTCAATCTGCCACTGACCTAGATTGGGCTGTTGATTTAACTGAAATCTTCCTGCGGATGGGTGCGACTGATATTGAGCACGCGGACCATGACGGTCAAGGCAATCCCGTTGCAGTATATGATTATTTTGCTCGAATTATGGATAAATTCCCGAATCCGGATCTGCACGTTGCTCACTTCCACGTCACCCGGGGATATGGCTTGGCCAACGTTTTAGCAGCGATGCAAGCAGGGATTACCCGGATAGAAGCTACATTTGGCGGAATTGGTGGACAACCGGCAAACTTTATGGATCGTTCGCCAATTAAAGGTACTGGCGAATACTACTACACCAACCCAGATGCTGTAGGTCTGGTCACAATGGAAGACCTGCTGGTTATGCTTAACGGGATGGGTGTCGAGCACGGCATCAATATGGAAATCGCCTTCAAGATGGGTCACATGATGGAGAAAGTTGCCCGTCGGACTCTCCGTTCGGCTGCCTTGCACTTTGGCGATCTGCCGAAGTATGGTGAAATCAATACCTACAAGAATTATGACGTAAACGACTGGAGAGCGAAATACCCGATGCCACGGTATCCGATTCCCGGTGTGCCGGAAGAAAAATGGAAATAGTCTT
>JAAZDI010000152.1 GCA_012512295.1 Syntrophomonadaceae bacterium | reverse complement strand
GGACTTATTGATGCGGGTTCTGCACCGAGTGAGGCCGTACGAAAAGATACCGGGTTCGGCAGATTTACTCTATAAGAAATGGGCCGAACGCTGTAAAGAGCAGCTTATAATTGGCGACAAAAAGGGCTTTAAAGCAAACATAAGGGGCATTGTTGAAGAATTTGACCAGTTGGAAATATCAAATGTCCCAAAACCGCGGGTGGGCGTGGTCGGGGAAATCCTGGTTAAATACCATCCGGCGGCTAATAATAATATTGTGCGGTTTTTAGAAGAAGAAGGAGCGGAGGTACTGCTGCCCGACTTGTTGGATTTTTTCTTGTACTCTGCTTACGATAAAATCTTTATCTCAAAGGCTTTATCAGGAAAGATCAGCGATTTTGTAGCGGGCAAATTATTTGTCGATTATTTGCAAAGCAGTCGAAAATTCATGAATTTATGTTTGGAGCAAAGTCAGCGGTTTAGTGCACCTAGCTCTATCTATCACAAGGCCAGTTTAGCCAGCCAGATTATGTCGTTGGGACATCATTGCGGTGAGGGTTGGTTTTTAACTGCGGAAATGATTGATTTAATCAAGCACGGAGTGCCAAACATTGTGTGTGTGCAACCTTTTGGTTGTCTGCCTAACCATGTTACTGGGAAAGGGATGATCAAAAAAATAAAAGCTAATTATCCGAACGCCAATATAACGGCTATCGACTATGACCCAGGTGCCAGCGAGGTTAATCAGTTGAATCGTCTGAAACTGATGCTATCAGTTGCCTTTAAAAATATGCTGTCAACTGATGAATCTTATCCTCCTCTCAGTCTGCCGACGATGTCTTATGTGCCGAGTTCCCAACAATAACCGGCCGGAGTTAATAATGCTTTCTCAAACAAAGACCCTGTCGCTTTCGTCGACAGGTTCTTTGTTAATCAATGAGAAATCACAAATTTTACTGTTTTTGGATCCGACAAGGGAGATGTTTTAGATTCGGCGTCCCAAATTCCTTGCCCAACTTATCGATCGAGGTAAGCATATACAGGTCTGATTTACGCCATTTGTTCTGTTGGTAACATAGCTATTAGTTTGATTTATATTATCTGAACTATCCAGTTGCTTAGAGCCATAATCCCTATCCCAACGACGAGCGTGTAAAAAAGGCTCCGGGTATAAATGGCGACCAACATAGTGGGAATAAAGACCCAGATATAGCGGTTGCTGACACTGATATCCAGGGTGCCGTGAGGGGCTAAAATACTGACAGCCAGCAAAGCACCAAGCACAGCTGGAGCAATATAGGACAACCATTCTTTCAATTTTTCAGGAAATTCAAACCGGGAAAATATTATTACCGGTAAAACTCTAGGAATTGCTGTCGCTAAGGACATGCCGATAATTAACCAGAATAAATCAGTTTTCATCGCTTAAACAACACTCCTGCAGTGGCAGCTACCACGGCAGCCACAATTATATTAGAAAGATTAATCAGAGTGACTGGAAAAACATAAGCCATAATTAAACAAATAGCAACGGCAATTAACGCGGTAATTAGGTGACGTTGGCTGGTGATCACTAAAACCAGCAGAATTGCATACATGCCTGGCAATGCAAAATCCAGACCGAACTTGGAGGGATCGGTTATTAGATAGCCAAAGGTGGCCCCGGAAAAGCCGCTGATGACCCAAGAGGCGTAAGAGGTGAGGTTTAGACTAGCGATATAGGGAACACTAGCCGGTTTCTTCGCGTAATAAACCATCGAAACTGCATAAGTCTCATCAGTTAACCCTAGCATTAAGGCGGCAGCACTTCTAGTAGGGAGTATCTTAAGGTAAGGAATCAGTGAAGTGGAAAACAAGGCATAACGCAGATTAACCAATAGATTCGCTAAGATAATTGTAATAGGTGATGCTCCGGCAGCCAGGAGACCTAAAGCGATGTATTGTCCGGCCCCGGTGAAACACATAATGGACATAAAGGTAGCCTCTGCAACCGAAAGGCCAGTTTCGCTAGCAAGTACCCCAAATGCAAACCCTAAGGGTACATATCCAAGGACAATTGGGACGGCGTCTTTTATTCCCTCTTTAACTGCATTTCTCTGTGGCAATCAAAACGTTCCTTTCATCAATAACTTGTTCTGTATATCATGTAGAAATGGAATGGATATATTTGTCATAACATGTAATCCTTAAATGTATTTTTGCCTTTATTAAACCGGTTGGTCTTTTACTCTGCGTTGAAAATAGAGAAATACCGGTAAGGGGATCACGATCCAACCAAAGCTTTTTATAAGGCTGTTGATGGCTCTTTCTTTGATTCGTCTTTTTTCATTGGCTACCATTTGGTCGTATTGACTTTTAAGTTCGGCATCGGTTAAAGTTTGTTCTTGTTTTAACTGCATGAGCTTATAGTCTTCGAAACTCTGATAATAACCGGTTGGAGAAATAAGGTCCGCAATCGACATAAAGGCAGCCACCGTGCCGCCGATTGTCATCATTAGGGTGGCAAATAGAACCAAGTAAACATAGACGGTTTTGATCATCTCATGACCCCTTTCGGCATCTGTCTCGCTGAGCTTTTTTATTCCAGAGGCACCGGCGACAAATAAAACAATGATAACTAAAAAAAGTAGACTAAAGGCAATAGACACCGCTATTCCGATCACCTCGCTTTTCGTAACCGTTTTCGAACCCATCGCTAATTGCAGTTTAGATTCTACGCAATTCCTCGGAATCCTTCCGGAACTATTCTAACAGGGTAATGTTTTTACATAATATGTTTTGTGGGATTTATGTAAGCGTCAAACTGTACCCACCTTGTATCATCCCTAGGTCAATAGGAT
>JAAZDI010000151.1 GCA_012512295.1 Syntrophomonadaceae bacterium | reverse complement strand
ACCTGGCTGCGAGCAGTACGTTAGTGATATCATTAACTAAGCTAGCCTCGACCGGGATGCGGCTAGTACCTAAACCTAACTCATCTAAACTTTGGAATCCCTCGGACGTTTCCGCGCCCAAATCAACGGCGACAATCTCGTTAGCCACCACAATCGAGCCAATCTCCGCCCGGCCGGGGAAACCTCCCCCAATCCCAGCGCAGATAACTAAACCGTACTCTGCCTTGGCTAAGACCTTCGTTGTGTGGACAGCGGCGGAAACTGCCCCAACGCCAGCTAAAAAAACATCAGTATTTCGATCATTGCCTAACCCACGCAACACTGCTTCCCGTTCGGCCGAGACCGCTGTCATTACGAGAACACGTTTTTGGGGTTGTTGTCGATTATCATTGTCGCAGAACGCTCTTTTGAGGCGACTCATTTATTTATGGCCCCTTTGCTCGTTGGTAAATTCTAATCCCCGAATAAAATAATCCATAAGCTTATACCCGTCTTTCAACCTTAGGCCGGAAGCCCGGGCTGTTTCTTCATTATATCCGTTGACCGGGTTATCCTGGTGTTTGCTACGTTGATAGATTAAAAATGGCACCTCATCCGGCGCATGGGTTCGGATGCTCAAAGGAGTAGGGTGATCTGGGAGAATGAGCAAGCGATAATCCTCCATCCCAGGCAGATGACGACTTTCCTCCAACCCCCGCCGAATCTCACCAACTACTAGCTCATCAATCGCCTCAATCGCCTGAACCTTGGTCTCTAATTCTCCCCGATGCCCGGCCTCATCAGGCGCTTCAATATGGATATAGACAAAGTCTTTGCCCTTACGCAGTTCCGCTAAGGCGGCCTGGGCCTTGCCCCGGTAATTAGTCACGGTGCCGCCAGTCGCTCCGGGGACATTAACCGTTTCCAGACCAGCACAGATCCCTAATCCCTTGATTAAATCGACCGCACAAACGACGGATCCGCTTAAGCCATATTTATCGGCAAACGATGGGATGACCGGCTTTTTACCCTGACCCCAAAACCAGACCGAATTTGCCGGGTGGTGTCCCTTGGCTAACCGAGCCAAGTTGACCGGGTGGTTGGTTAATATCTTATTGCTTTCAACCATTAATTCTAGTAACACTTGGCTATGATCACCCTTGGGAAGATAATCCCCGATCTGACGATCCGAGATGTCATGGGGCGGAGTTAAATCAAGTTCTTCAAGTGGTCCGTTTCTCCAGACCAGAACGTGTCGATAACTAATCCCGGCGTAAAAATTTAAACGGTCGGTCCCTAATTGTCGATTTATTTCGCTTATCAGTTGGGCTGACTCCGGGGTGCTTATCTCGTCCGAACTATAATCAAGCATGGTTTTCTCCGCGTAAACCGGTTCATCTGACAGGGTAACTAAATTGCAACGGAAAGCAATGTCTGATGGTTCAAGATGAATCCCCAAGCTAACGGCTTCCAGCGGGGAGCGCCCAGTGTAATAGAGGCGTGGGTCATAACCCATAACCGATAAATTCGCTACATCGCTCCCGGGTGGCATCCCGGGTGGTACGGTCCGGACTAATCCCAACGTGCTTAAACGAGCAAGGTGATCCAAATTTGGGGTTTGGGCGTATTGCAGTGGGGTTTTATCGCCCAATTCCATAATCGGATAATCAGACATCCCATCGCCCAGAATAACTACGAATTTCATGTCATGCTACTCCTTATCAAAATTTTTGGCCTCCCTGCTACCTCGGCGGTACTATCAGAGATATAATATTTATAATATAGTTTAAAAACTATTTGACATGTTTCGTCAATATCCTTCCCTACACCAGCATTCGCATGCTGAAAAAGCAAAAAACCCGGTTAATCCGGGTTTAACTCAAAACCTATCCGTTTTCGCCGCACCGTATACTTATCGGCTTACACGTTGTCCAAACCACAATAAACTGATACTAATATCAAGAAAAAATACTATTTAGATAATTATACAGATTAGCCCACCATGACCATCATTGACAATCCGCTGAACTGTATCTGATAATTTTGCTTGAGCGTTTTCCGGCATCCGATAAAGTTTGCTTTGGATCCCTTCCCTAACTAAATCATATAAGGTCTTGCCAAAAATATTCGTTTCCCAGATTTTCATCGGATTTTCCTGGAAATCATCCAGCAGGAAGCGGACCATATCCTGGCACTGCTTCTCGGTGCCAATTATCGGGGTAACCTCAGTGGCAATATCTGCCTTGATTATATGCAGCGATGGAGCCTTAGCCCTCAAGCGCACCCCATACTGACCGCCCTGTTTGATCATTTCAGGATCTTCAAGCTGCATCTCATCTAATTGAGGCGTAACAATACCGTAACCGGTCTCCCGAACCTCCCGCAATGCCTGAGCGATCTTATCATACTCTTTTTTAGCAAAACTCAAGTCTTTCACTAGCCGGAACAGATCGTGGTCGCCTTCTAAACGGAAGCCGCTCACTTCCTCTAATACCTGGAAGAAGAGATCTTCTTGTTCCATAATATCAATCGTGGCAACACCAGTCCCCAGATTCATTTCTTGGAGGCTGACATCGAGGACAATCTCCTTGGCTGCCATCAGTTCGATCGCTCTATCGATATCCCGCAACCGGCGTACGTCTTCTAACGATTCACGAACCGCATCTTCAAATTGAACCCTTAGCCAATGTTGTGCCTCTAATTCCTCAATCCAGCGTGGCAGATTAATATTTACCTCCCGGACCGGGAATTCATACAGGACTTCTTCCATAATCCGCATAACGTCTTCATAGGTTAGATTCAGGCAATTAATCGGTAACACTGGTACGTTGTAAGTGGACTCAAGCTCGAGGACCAGTTCCGCAGTTTCCCGAGCATAAGGCTGAGTTGAATTAAGCAGGACAATAAAAGGCTTATTTAATTCCTTCAATTCCTGAATGACCCGCTCTTCTGCGGCTAAATAATTCTCCCGCGGAATTTCAGTTATACTTCCATCGGTGGTAACAACTAGACCAACGGTAGAATGATCCGTTATCACTTTACGCGTCCCAAACTCAGCTGCTTCCTGAAAGGGAACAGCTTCTTCAAACCAAGGCGTCATTACCATTCGAGGTCCCTCGTCTTCCTCGTAGCCTAAGGCTCCGTCAACGGTGTACCCAACGCAGTCAACCATTCGCACCTTGGCCTTAACGCCTTCCCGGATAGAAATTTCCACTGCCTCAGCCGGGACAAACTTGGGTTCAGCCGTCATGATCGTCCGTCCAGCAGCCCCTTGAGGCAGTTCGTCGCGGGATCGATCCTGATCGGCAACACTCTCAATGTTCGGAATTACCACGAGTTCCATGAATTTACGAATAAAAGTTGATTTGCCGGTCCGAACTGGCCCAACTACCCCTAGATAGATATCGCCTCCGGTCCGTTCAGCAATATCTTGAAAGATATCTACTCTTTCCACAATCCTGTCCCCTCCTTTTAGAAAGGTAATTACCATGCTTTAACAATACAAATATATTTTTAGAGGAACATGATTATACCTGAAAAAAGAAAAAGGAGGGAAAAAGAATTTTATCTGTCTAACCGGTGGCTACCACGTTGTCTCAACCACTTCTTCTATTTCATGGGTTCGCTGCCGCAGCATTAAATTATTAACTGCTTCACGGGGTGACAGGCCTTCAAATAGTACCTGATAAATTTGATTAGTAATCGGCATTTCAACTCCTAGGCGGGCAGCCAGATGATAAGTGGCCCGAGTAGTCTCGACCCCTTCAACCACCATTCCAATTGTTGCTAAGACTTCTGCCAAAGGATATCCCTGACCGAGCATAATCCCAGCGCGCCGATTGCGGCTATGCATACTATTGCAGGTAACGATCAAGTCTCCGATGCCGGATAAACCAGAAAAAGTCATTGAATTTGCTCCCAGCGCAATTCCCAACCGTTTAATTTCCGTGAGACCTCGAGTAATCAAAGCTGAACGGGTGTTATCTCCATAACCCATACCGTCGCTCATTCCGGCACCTAGAGCAATTATATTCTTCAGGGCTCCACCTAATTCTACTCCAATCAAATCCGGGTTAGTATAAACTCGGAATCGCGGTGTTAAAAACAGATCCTGAACCTGTTCCGCCACCCATCGGGATTCAGCCGCTACCACAACTGTCGTAGGCAAACTCCGCGCCACCTCTTCGGCGTGACTCGGACCTGACAAAACAGCAATCCGGCTGGTAAGGGCAGTTGGTAATTCCGCCTTAAGCACCTCAGATAAACGCAACTGACTCGATGTATCGATCCCTTTAGCCGTGTTGACTAAAATGACATTTGAAGATAAATACGGACAAAACCGACGGATTACCTGACGGAGCGCTTGAGCCGGCACTGAAAGAATAACTGCATCAGCCCCTTCACTTGCTCTAGTT
>JAAZDI010000150.1 GCA_012512295.1 Syntrophomonadaceae bacterium | reverse complement strand
TTAAAGGAGCGATTAATAAAATGAAACATTTTGGCGGCTCAGAGTGGACCAACTTTTTTGGTCGCCGGCGCACCCGGGAGGTAATTAAGAAGGAAGAGATTTCCGGTCCCTTGGCTTCAATATCAGATTCAATTGATTCTAGTGATTCGCTGCAGGTTGATTCTGCAAAGAGTGATCGACAGAATCAGGATCAGTCTCGGAACAATGCAGAACAACTTTTTTTACACAGGGATAATGATCATCGAAATAATCAAAATCAGTCAACTGTGTCTAGCGTGACTAGCCAAACTGAGGCCCAAACTCAACGGGAGTATATTTGGGAGCCAAGCGTTGAGTTGGCTCCAGATGAGCCGATAGAGCGGGGCTTAAACAAGAGTGAGAATGAGAATCAAAAACAAAAGCAAAGTCTCAATGAAAGTACGGATAGTGGACAGCTTAAGTAAATCGGGTTAGGGTTGAAGAAGATTGGAACAGTATCAGGCAAGTATTTTAGTGGGGGTAACAGTGGGTTTTCTGGCACGCCTCTACCTGTTAAAGGTTGATTACCGCCAGTACCCGAGTTACCCTCACGGTTATGTAACTCATATTTCTTTTGGTTTTATCGCCGCCGCCATCGGGGCGGTAGCCATCCCAGCCATTATGAAACCAGATTTTACGGCGGTAACCTTTCTGGCTCTAGCAGCCACTCAGTTTCGGGAAGTTCGCCGAATGGAACGCGAAACTTTAGGCAAGTTGGACGAGTCGGAACTAGTCCCGCGGGGTAATGACTACATTGAAGGAATTGCCCGGGTTTTTGAAGCCCGTAATTATCTAGTGATGGCTGTAGCCATGGTTAGCAGTCTGGTTACTTATTTGGTAGATTGGCCCTATGGGGTAGCGGCCGGAGTAATCGCGCAAATAATTGCCATAAAATTAATGAGTGGCGAGGTAGTTGGCGACATTGCTGAGGTTATTCCCAGCCAGCCAGTTTTTAACGGGGCTTTGTTAACCGTCGGCGGGATTGTCATAATGAACATTGGCCTGCCCGAGCACCGGGAAAAAGTATTAAAAGAAGGTCTGAGTGCTTTGATAAAACCTAAAGATGACAATGCCCGGGCGACTCTGGACAACCTTGGCCAACGCCAAGCTATCCTGCATGTCGCGGCAGCCTTATTAGGTTCAAAAAGAGAAATCGGTGAGTGGGAGTTTGCCCCCTTGATCCGCAAGGATATCAATACTGGAGTGCTCGCCATCTTTCTGTTGCCGATTGAGCCCGATATGGAGTGTTTAATTGAAGCCATTAATCGGGTGCCGGTATTGGAAAGCTCTAAGCGACGTCCCTTGGCCTCGCGGGTTGGCCGCCAAGCTGCGGATTAGCGAGTTCAATTATTAGGTTCGAATAACAACAGTAGCATCACGAAAATATAAAGTTACAGAAGACACCACCGAAAATAACGGAAAAGGCTGGCTTATGTTATGTCTACTCAACCTAAAGAAACTGTATTAGCGATTGTGGCTTTGGGTCACGGAAAGGTGGCTGGTGGCGGAGCCCCTGTTTTTATCGTTGAAGATAAGGAGCAGCTAGAAAAGGTATCTTTATACCTTAGCCGAGTTTTAAACGGAGCGATTCATGATCTGGAAAACGGGGTATATATTATTGTCGGACATTAAGTTTCACCCTTAACACCTCATCCCTCACCATATAACAGCTTAGGTACAAGGGGTGAACCGCTTGACGTCACCCGGTTTCTGGTACATAATGGAGTGAAGTTTAATCCAGCGGGGTGATGAAGAGTGGGTCAGGCCAAAAAGGTGCCTAAAGGGGCTTTGGTTTTTCAGATACAACCGGGGAGCCTGGCAGATAGAATAGGTCTTCAGCCCCAAGACATCATATTATCGATAAACGGTAATGAAGTTAGAGATTTGATTGATTATCAATATTTGACGGCTGAAGAAAAAATAAAGCTGGATGTTCTCCACCCTGATGGATATCAAGAATCATTATTGATTATTAAGGAAGAAGATGAGGACCTAGGGATTCGTTTTGAAGCGGCGGTTTTTGATGGGATTCGCCATTGTCAGAACCGTTGCTGTTTCTGTTTCATTGATCAGCTTCCTTCGGGTTTGCGTTCCAGTCTATATCTTAAAGATGATGACTATCGTTTGTCATTCTTACATGGTAATTTCGTCACCCTGAATAACTTGCGAGAAGATGATCTAGAACGGATCCTGAAGTGGCATTTAAGCCCGCTCTATGTATCAGTTCACACCACTGACCCAGAATTGCGGTCTCGGCTAATGGGCAACCGGCACGCTGGTCGGATTATGGAACATCTGAAACGTTTAAGTGCCGGCGGGATAACTATCCATGCCCAAATTGTCCTTTGTCCGGGTCTTAATGATCGAGCTTATTTGCGACAGACCATTCTTGATCTGGCTAAATTGGGGCCTAATATTGCTTCAGTAGGCGTGGTTCCAGTTGGCCTGACTCGCTTTCGTGAAAATCTAACAGACTTACGCAGTTTTACAGGCGAGGAAGCTCGGGATTGTATTGAACTAATTCAACAACTCCAGCTTAAGTTTAAACGTCAGCGCGGCGAGCGATTTGTTTTCCTGTCAGATGAGTTTTATCTATTAGCTGGAGTTAATTTTCCAGCTCGAGAGTTTTATGAAGATTTTCCTCAGCTCGAAAATGGAGTAGGGCTATCCCGGTTATTTTTAGACGAATTCACCAAATTAGCGGCTCATTTACCCAAAAGTCTTGATCATGCCCAAGAAGTATTAGTGATAACCGGTCAACTTGGCTATTTGGTTTTAAAACAAGTACTGCCGGCTTTTGAAGATATTGACCGGCTTAAGGTTAAGCTGCACGCGGTGGACAACCTCTTTTTCGGACCAGCGATTACCGTTACCGGCCTATTAACCGGTCAGGATATCTACCACTCGTTAACTAGGTCTTTGACTAGCCGACCAGACCGGGTTATTATTTCAGAGGTAATGTTAAAAATGGGAACCACTTTGTTCCTGGATGATTGGACGGTCGATGACCTTGAAGAACGCCTAGGGGTTTCGGTTCAGGTTGCCCCGAACAACGCTCAGGGACTGATTGAAGCAGTAATTAATAGGAAACTGACTAGACGTCCCCGTAGACATCCGTTACGATCGAGTTTTAAATAGGGTTTACTCAATAATCAAATCGTATTCTGGAGGAATCAAATGGCACGGCCGGTTGTAGCGATTGTAGGACGACCGAATGTTGGTAAATCAACTCTTTTTAACCGGATAATCGGTGGGATGACCGCGATTGTTGAGGATACCCCGGGAGTCACTAGAGACCGTCTCTACCGTCCAGGAGAATGGAGAGGACAGAAGTTCGTTCTAATTGATACGGGAGGGATTGTTCCAGATCCTGGAGAGAATGTCATCCTAACTCAGACCAGGAAGCAGGCTGAAATAGCGATCGAAGAAGCAGATTTGATTTTGCTGGTCCTGGATGCCCGAGCCGGCATTACTGCTGAAGACGAGGCTATTGCTTCCATGTTGCGCCGAACCCCGAAGCCGGTCCTCGTGGTCGCCAATAAGGTAGACAATTTTAACAAACCACCAAATTATTATGAGTTAATGGGTCTTGGCTTAGGGGAACCGGTGCCGGTTTCCGCGGCTCAAGGCCTTAATGTGGGCGACCTGCTCGATATGATCGTTGAGCGATTACCCAAGGCAGAGGTAGAAGAAAAAGATGAGGACGTTATTCATATTGCAGTAGTTGGTCGACCTAATGTCGGTAAATCATCTTTAGTAAACGCTTTTCTCGGGGAAGAACGGGTGATTGTGAGCGAAATTCCAGGGACAACCCGAGATGCGATTGATACTCCTTTTGAGAGGAACGGCCAGCGGTACGTTTTAATTGATACCGCGGGATTACGCCGCAAAGCGAGAATCGGCGTAGGGACTGAGCGTTACAGTGTGATTCGGACACTAAGAGCCATCGACCGTTGCGATGTCGTCTTAATAGTCATAGACGCAACAGAGGGAGTAACTGAACAGGATAAAAAGATTGCTGGTTATGCCCATGAAGCTGGGAAAGCTTCAATTTTGGTAATTAATAAGTGGGATCTAGTGGTCAAGGATGAACGGACGATGAATAAATACGATAAAGAAGTGCGGAATGCCTTGCTGTTTTTACAGTACGCTCCCACTATTTATGTTTCAGCCAAGACCCGCCAACGGCTAGGCAAGGTTTTAGAGTTGGTTGATTTTGTTGCGGAGCAAAATTCCACTCGGGTTACTACTTCGACGTTAAACGAAGTTTTAAATGAGGCAACCCAATTAAATCCGCCACCGGGAGATAAAGGCAAGCGATTAAGGGTTCTTTATGGGACCCAAGTTCAAGTCAAGCCGCCGACTTTTGTGATATTTGTTAATGATCCTGAGTTACTTCATTTTTCTTACCGGCGTTACCTGGAAAATCAGATACGTAAAAATTTTGGGTTTGAGGGTTCCCCTATTCGCTTGATCATTCGACGGCGCGAAGAGAGATAGTTCTGGGGAATCCGCCGATGTATCTAAATATTGGGGCAGGGGGTTTTTATGGGAGTTTTGGCAGTCATCATTGGTTATCTGGTGGGAGCTATTCCGTGCGGCTACTTGATCGGTCGTTATGGCCGAAGAATTGATATCCGTCTTTATGGTAGCGGGAATATCGGGACCACTAACGCCTTCCGGATATTAGGACCTCAATGGGGAATGCTCGTCTTTTTAGGTGATTTTTTAAAGGGAGTCATTCCGGTCCTCCTAGCTAAATGGCTGGTTGGCGGAAACATTATTCCGGTTCTAGCCGGTTTGGCAGCCATAGCTGGACAAAATTGGCCGATCTATCTAGGTTTTCGCGGTGGCCGGGGAGTGGCGACCGGTAGCGGAGTTGTTTTGGCCTTGGTTCCGTTGGCTGCGCTCGTATTACTGGTAATTTGGGGACTAACTATTTTAATCACGCGTTACGTTTCCGTAGGCTCAATGACTGTTGCGGTCCTCGCCCCGATTGTCATGGGCTGGATAGGCCATTCTTGGGGACTAGCTTTATTTGGTCTCCTGGCTGGAGGATTTGTTTTCTACCGTCATCTTCCTAATTTGCAGCGTCTCCGTTTGGGAGTTGAACCTCGTATCGGTGATACTCGGCGGTTTCGGTAACTAACCTGGATTTGTCATTTTGAGTTTCATAGGTGATAGCGTCCTTGGGCATGGGCGGTTGGTAACATCAGAGGAATAGACTTGGCATACTAGTACTCACTGCGAAAGAAATGATTAAGGATGGTGGGACCTGGTGAGCAGAAGGGTGGCGGTGCTGGGAGCCGGAAGCTGGGGGACCGCTCTGGCGATTTTGCTAGCGGGTAAAGGTTTTTCTGTTCGTCTATGGGGGAGAACTGAAGATGGGGTCCTAGACATTCAGAAAAGCCGGGAGAACCGACTTTTTTTGCCAGGGGTTCGGTTGCCCGATCTAATCGAAGTAACGGATAGTGAAAC
>JAAZDI010000149.1 GCA_012512295.1 Syntrophomonadaceae bacterium | reverse complement strand
TGCCAAAAGCTTGCCGGGTATCATACCGAGTATCTTGGGCAAATACTCAGTAAACACCTGCCGGGGATAGCGTCGGCCTAGGGCTACACATATCAGGGTTACCAGTAAACCATAAAGAGTAACCGGGATTAAGATCGACAACCAACCATCTCTACCGGCCTCCCGGGCAACAATACCGGGAACAAAAAGAAAAACCGTAGCCATTTCTGCCATAAATAGTAATAGCATTAATTGAACGCTACTGATTCTACCTTTATCTAACAATTGCCCTTTCCTCCTTTGCGTTGAGAGCGACGGACATTTGGCGCAGCCGGCGGACCCGGTTTTTGACCAGGATTCTGTCGCTGTCGATCAATATAGCCTATTAAACGTGGCCGAAAAAGCATGGCCCAGGCCGGGGCGAGAATTAAGGTATCTTTCAAATCAGCTAAAATTAATGGGGCCAGGGGAGATAAGTAAGGCACTCCAAAGGATCTTAAAGAACACAGATAGAATAACAACATTGAAAAAGCGGCCATAATGCCAAACATTCCTAAGAAAGCAGCAGCGATCATGAATAAAAAGCGCAATAAACGAATGCTATTAACTAGGCTTACGGAAGGCAAGGTGTAAGACCCAATAGCAGTTAAAGCTACAACCACTACCATGGTCGAGGATACTAGACCGGCAGCTACTGCTGCTTGGCCGATAACAATTGCGCCGACAATACTGATGGTTTGACCAAAAGCACGTGGCAAACGAATTCCTGCTTCCCTTAGTAGTTCGAAGGTTAATTCCATCAACAGAGCCTCAATAAAGGCCGGAAAGGGGACACCTTCCCGAGCCGCCAGAACCGTGATAAGTAAGGGGGTAGGTAGTAACTCCTGATGAAAAGTGCTTACTGAAATATAAACCGACGGGGCTAATAAGGCTACAAACAATCCCATCCAACGGAAAAGACGAATAAAAGAGGCAAACCAGTAATGATTATAATAATCATCAGGGCTTTGTAGCTGATTGGCCAGGGTAGTCGGTAGCATCATCGCAAATGGTGTACCGTCAATGATTAAGGCAGCCCCCCCTTCTAAGAGGTGGCCGACGATTCGATCCGGTCGCTCAGTCGCCTCGATGGTGCTGAAAAATGAATAAGGGCTGTCATGAATAAACTCTTCCACTTGCTTGGTGCCAATAATGCCATCAATATCAATTCGTTGAACCCGGGCGTAGATCTCCTCAATCAATTTTGGGTTCGCGTATCCTTTAAGATACACTAGATTAACCGTGGTTTTAGTTACTACTCCGATTTTTAGACTATCTACTGCTAGGCGAGACGTAGGCAGGCGTTTGCGTAATAGACCCATATTAGTGCGCAGGTCCTCATTAAAACCCTCTGCTGGTCCCTTGATTACCACTTCTACCGTCGGGGGCCCAACTGGTCGGCTGTTATCCTCAAAAAGGTCAATTAATAGCACCTGGTCCTGACCGTCAACAAATAAGCCGACCGAGCCTCGACTTATCCAATTGGTTATTTCTACCCATTTGTGTTGTTTCTTTATTTTTCCAGATGGAATAACCTCTTGCATCAGCCAATCAATAGTGTTGCTGGGGTGGTGTTTAGGATTAATATTGGTTAAAGCCCGTAACAGACTGCGTTCCAACAGTTCTTGGTTGGTTAAGGAATCAAAATAAGCGATCAAGGCCCGGGTGGATTGTTGACCAACTCTGATGACAAAATCATGGATTATCAGGTCATCGCAGTGATCAAAAATGCGGCGGATAGCCTTTCGGTTTTTATCAAGGTTTAAGGATAGGGTTTCGGTTTCCGGGAATGTTTGGGTTAATCGGGCCTGCCGGACGGATTCATTGTCGCTAGTTTTTTTGTTGGTTTTACTTCGCAGAAATCTGAATATCCGTTTAAGCATTATTCTCCCCTTTTATTATCTGCCAGTTTATATTCTGAACTTGAAGATTTAGACCAGTGACAGAAACGACTATTATTTGTTTAGATTGCCAGATTAAGTGTGTAAATAGTTTGCTAGATAACTCAAGTTTTAATTCTGACTGGTCGTTTGCCTGTTGCATTTATTACCCAAAAAGCTATTTTTCCGAGGAACTTGGCAGGAGTTAGCCGGCTTATAGTAGAACTAATTTTAATGACAAATCATCGTAACAGGCAGGTGAAAACTGTGCTGGTTAACCCCGGAAAAGGCTGGTCCTGGCGGCAGCAGGCCGGGATTGTTTTTTTAGTCTTGGAGGCCCTGGAGCAGACCGGTTTGGTTAGGCATGGATTTAGTACGCGTAAGGGCGGGGTAAGTCAGGCTCATTATTCCAGGCTGAACTTGGGACTTCATGTTGGCGACGATCCCCGGCTGGTTCTAGAAAATCGTTGTCGGTTTGCCTCGGCACTAGGAGTGGCTTTCCGGGACCTGGTTATCCCTGCTCAGGTCCACAGTGATCAAGTTGCCGTAGTAGGACGAGCCCAGGCTGGTTTTGGAG
>JAAZDI010000148.1 GCA_012512295.1 Syntrophomonadaceae bacterium | reverse complement strand
CTATATTATACTACCAGTACTATATTAACAAAATATATTTAAATAGTTTTTTAGGAAGAAAAATAGGGATAAACCCTTTCGTAGAATACCATAAGGTCTATCCCTTGCCTTAGTGCATTTAACTAATGCCAGGGAGTTCTAACCTCCTTCTTAGCTTACCACGATGATTTTCCATATCCACATGCCTAAAGGCAGGTGGTCCTATAAAACATTTCGGCAATGTTTTTTAAATGCTGAAACCATCACACAACCGGAAGAACAGTCCCTTGGCTGCTGTCGGACTGCCAGCCGGAAGAACCGCCCCTCTGCCGTTAATCAAGTAGTAGTTTGGGACATTATTGGTAATAATAGGTAGATAAAGGTGGCCGGAAAAGAATGAAAAAAAACCGCTTAATATGGCTAGGTGTATTAATCACTGCCGGGTTAATTGCCTGGAGAATTATCGGAATTCAGCCCATAGTGAACTTAGATCAGCATGTTAGCTGGGGGACCGGTTCTGCCCGCCTCATGAAAAAAGATCAAACAGAAAAGTTACTGGATAAAATGCTTCGCGTCTCAGAGACATCCTTTTATAAGGCCCAAGTATCAGGGTGGACCCGACTAACAATCAAAACCCAGGCAGAAAACAAAACACAAACTGCAATTACTGAAGGTCGTCTAAAACAATTAATTACTGGCAAAATACAACCCCTCATAAGCAATAACTTAGAAAATGAATTGAACCAAAAAGTTCGATTACAACAAGCAACCCAACTAAGCTGGGGTAACCAGCTAAATCAATATGATCAACTAGAGCAACTTGTTAATAATTGTCTCAACGTTCTGGCTGAATCGCCTCGACCCGGGAGCATGGCAGTAGACGCACGGTTAAAATCCGGCTGTTTGGCAACGGTTAGTGCGCGTATTATCGCTGATCAGGAAATGCCGCATGATTCAACCATTTACCTGGTTATTACTGTAAAGGAAATAGGATCCATTAGCGAGGCATTGGCGATCAAGCAGGAAGTCGGTAGGGTATTAAGCGGCCTGGCTCAAGAAGCACAAAAACTAACGGGAATGCAAAACAATTCTCAACAACGTAATTTCGGCGTAAAAACAGCGCTAACCCTGACTGCATATCAGGACAACCAAATAAGTCTCCCCGACCAACAAGCAATTATTAATCAAATGTTCCGCGCAGCTGAGGCTAATCAGCCAAGTGGCTTACTAGACAATGATTTAATTAGCCTTACTGCTTACACACCTGAGCTTATGGAACGGGAAACAGTAGCCGGGATGCCAGTTAACCTTCAAATTGCAGCTCGATACCATCAACATGATCAACGTACCTATTTTCAAATCGGGATACCTCTATTAATGACTGAGTATTAATTCAATTGATTGTGCACAAATCCTTGGTTACGAAAGCTTTTGGTTAAATGTTCTAATTTGGTAAAAACAGACATATTATTAATAACAATTTTTGGATAATGTGTTTTAGGGGGGAGGGCCATGGTTAAACCGAGCCTTAAATTACGCAAATATATGATGCAATATATGAATCGTCGTCTAATGAACAGCATAATAAAACGTAGAAATGGACGGAAAAAGCGTCAGTTAAGCCTAAAGGCAAAGGTTGCCTTAATAATGGGAATAGTATGCTTTTTACTATTGGTTTTACCGACCCTTGTTACCCAAAACTGGAATCCGGTTAATCAAAACCTGTCGCACACACAGAAGACAAGCGGCACCACAGTTGCAGTCTTGAATCATCAAACTAACACCGTGATGAACCTGCCGCTGGAAACTTATCTAGTAGGAGTGGTGGCCGCTGAAATGCCGGCTTCCTTTGAGCAGGAAGCTCTCAAGGTACAAGCCATAGTCGCTCGGACTTATGCCTTGAAAAGATTAGACATGTATACCGCATCTCCCAATCCTGAGCATCCAGAGGCGGACGTCTGCACAGATTCTCGACACTGCCAGGCCTGGAAAAGCGAAGCTGAATTACGCCGGCAATGGGGACTAATCAAGTTTCCGATGTACTACAAAAAAATAATCGCGGCAGTTGAATCCACCAAAAATAAAATTATCACCTATGAAGACAAATTGATTGATCCAGTCTATCACTCCACCTGTGGCGGCCGGACTGAAAATTCCGAAGATGTCTGGGCAAAGGCTATTCCCTATCTGCGCAGTGTTCCTTGCAAATGGGATCAAACGGCACCGCGGTATGAGGAACAGCTAACCCTTACCT
>JAAZDI010000147.1 GCA_012512295.1 Syntrophomonadaceae bacterium | reverse complement strand
TTCCCCGGTAGACATGGCGCGGAAAGCCGGAGAATTGGCGATAAAAAGGTGGATCGGCACCAAAAGACCCCGTTCCATCCAATATCGCCAGATCATCGGACTGATTCTCATTGCTGTTTTAGTTTTTGGGGCAAGCACCCAATTCATCGGCTTTTTTTTCTTACCCCCTCAAGTTAAAGTCAGTGTGGGTGAACCGTTACAGATTCCATTGGCCTTACCTCAGGTGTTAACGGACTTTTTTAGTTTGAAAATAAAATCGGTTGAGGGAACTAAAGGAGTATTAACACTTGAAGGTAATGAAGTTAAACAGGGTTTTGACTTAAAAGGACTGCCAGTTGCTGAATGTCCCGGGACCGTCGATCTGGAACTGCGGCTTTTTGGCTTCATCCCTTTAAAAAAGATGGTAGTTACCGTTGCTAGTCCAGTTAAAGTAGTGCCCGGCGGTCATTCAATTGGCGTGTTTTTGAGACAGGGTGTACAAGTTATCGACTTAGCACCCATTCGGGATGAGACCGGTCAGGAGCACTGCCCGGGGAAAAATGCTGGTCTGCAAACTGGCGATGTACTTCTGAGTGTTAACGATGTGGCAATTATGGATGAACTTGATCTTGCCCGAGCGGTGAATCAGGCGGGTCAGGACGGAAAAGCAGTTAAGCTGTTGATTGAAAGGGAGGGCGAACAAGCGGAACTGACAATTGAACCAATTTTTTGTCTTGATACAAAACGTTATCGCATTGGTCTATTAGTCAAAGATGGTTCGGCTGGTGTCGGAACATTAACCTTTTACAATCCAGAGTCTCGGGTTTATGGTGCTCTTGGTCATGTTATTGTAGATGTCCGTTCCAACCAGGAAATAAAAATCAAAAATGGTCGGGTAGTTTCCGCTTCAGTTCAAGGAATTCAACCTGGTCGGAAGGGGCAACCGGGAGAAAAGATCGGTGTCATAGAAAGCGAAAGTCTCTATGGGAGCATTGATAAGAATTGCAAGTTTGGAATCTTTGGGATTCTCAGTAAGGAAATACCAAACTCTTTGTATCCAGAACCAATTCCAGTTGCCTGGCAAAATCAGGTGCATAAAGGTCAAGCCGAAATGTTAACAGTCATTAACGGTAAAGAAATCGAATCTTTTACCGTAGAGGTTGAAAAGATTATGACTAACCAATCTGACGGTAAAGGAATGGTGATTAGAGTAGTTGATCCCCGTCTTCTAGAATTAACGGGGGGGATAATTCAGGGAATGAGTGGAAGCCCTTTGATTCAAGATGGTCGATTAATCGGGGCCGTCACCCATGTTTTTGTTAATGATCCAGCGCGTGGCTATGCTATACTAGCGGAGTACATGTTGACAGAAACATTACAAATCCCCCAGCAGATATCGTCGGTCAGGAATTTTTCCCTGACCGATTTTTTCGTAATTTAGTAAAATTTAACCATATTTTTACTATTTTTTCCGTAAATATATGCCAAGTATTGTCTTACCCTGGCATTCGGCTTATCATATATGTCATTTTAACGTGATATAGAGAGATTTTTTCTTTACAGACGCTGGCAGGATATTGAAGGGTAGCGTCGAATTGATAAGCAGAGATTTCTGAGTATGTGACAGGGTGGGGAAGAATCAGTGTAACTATTAGGTTTGCTGGAATTTTTAGAGCAAATATTACAGGAATCTATTTCCCGGTTAAAATTGCTAGGTATACATTGTTAAGTACCTCTTGGATTGTAAATTAATTGTATACATTGAGGAGGCGAAAACGGAAAATGCAAAAAACAGTAAAAGTGGTGATAGCTGATGATAATCGTGAGTTTTGTGAAATTTTAAAAGAGTACTTAGAAAGCCAGGATGATTTTGAATTAGTCGGCATGGCAAATAATGGAAATGAAGCTTTGGAAATTATCCGTGACAAACAACCAGATATTGTGGTATTGGATATAATTATGCCTCATTTGGATGGTATTGGTGTTTTAGAAAGGTTGGCTACGGGTAATTACGGTAATCGACCAAGAATCGTGATGTTAACTGCTTTTGGACAAGAAAGCATGACCCAGCGAGCAGTTGAATTAGGGGCAGACTATTTTATATTAAAACCATTCGACATCGAAGTTATGGGAAATCGTTTACGACAGTTAGCTGACGGCCAGTCGTCTGTTCCACAAACTCCAGTCAAAACAAGAAATTTAGATGTTGAAGTAACTAATATTATACATCAAATGGGAGTTCCGGCGCACATAAAAGGCTATCAATATCTACGGGATGCGATTATCTTGGTTATTGGAGAAATTAATCTATTAGGCGCGGTTACTAAAGAATTATACCCAATGATTGCTCAAAAATATGGCACTACGCCTAGTCGGGTTGAGCGGGCTATTCGTCATGCGATTGAATTAGCCTGGGATCGTGGCAATATCGACATGATGAATAAATTTTTTGGCTATACGATTAATGTTGAACGAGGCAAACCGACTAATTCAGAATTTATTGCCATGATTGCCGATAAACTGCGAATTGGAACTAAGATTAATTAAACATATAGCAACATATTAATTATAGCAACATGCATTATTTATATATCAAGCCAATTATACATATTTTTTATGTTAAAGTGAGTTGAGTAAGTAAAGAATTTAATAAGGGCTTGTAATTTACAAGCCCTTACCAGGTGTTACCAAGCGGGATACTTTGTCGGATCTTCATGATCTTTTTCAGACCTAAAAATATCTTTGATACGCATCAAGGAGGAATTATCACCAGGATAACCCTTATGCAGCTCCTTCCGGTTTAGAGCTTCAACCAGATTAAATTTTCCGGGGTTCATTTAATATCACCTCCAAAGATATTTTTCGCCTCGATTTCTAACAGAATACCTTGAACATAATTCCAGAAGCCAAATTAGATCGAGCTTATTGAAAAACTTTCAGTAGTGTTTATTATATTCTCAAAATGATTGTATTTTTATGTATTTGGAGAGACAAGCGATTGTACCACTAATAAATCGCTTAATAGTAGAATACCGGATATTTTTGCTCCTTTGCTAATTTTGACTTTTTCGGAATAAAGGCATAATATTCAATTAGTGACGTATATTTAACATAGGCGATAAAATATTATTGACAAGAGGTGAGTATACCTTCTATTTAAGAAGACGAGACCGAGAAGAAGATTCCTGGAATGATGAAGAAGAAGAGGATGAATAAGTAGAGTTTTGTACCGTGGGAAACTACGGTACATTTTATTTAATTAGGATACTTAATTAAAGAGATTTATTGTAAATAACAAATACTAATGGCCAATTATTTGACAGGAAACTGTTAACAATATTAGACAGAAAGAGTTGAGGAGGCTTCAAAAACAATAATGTTAATGAAACATAAATATTGTTTGAAAGTAAAGAACTATGATATAGATTCATATGGACATGTAAATAGTGCTAACTATTTACGCTATTTCGAGGACGCTCGAACGGCTTTTTTAGAAGAAATGGGGATTACAATTAAGGATTTGCTTATTCAAGGGATTACTATTTTCTTGGCAGATATTTCAGTGCAATTTAAAAAGCAAGCATTTTTAGGCGATCAGTTAGATATTTATGGGTGGTATGAGGAGGTTAAAAGAGTTAAGCTAAGGTGGAGGCAGGAAATATTTAATAACCAAACAAAGGAATTAATTGCTGTTGCCAGGACATCCGGGGCTTTTCTGAAAGATGGTAAGATAATCCCTATTCCGTCGCCTATTCGAGAGAAGATGTTGACCTACGCAGAAAATAAAGAGACAAGTCTTTAAACCGGTCAGCAAACTAGGCCGGAAACGAACATCGTTGCTTTGGCGCCGGCCGCAAGCTTTGGGTTAATAATAGATGTAGGTAGAAGGGATGGCGAATGGTGTGGTTAACTCAAATCGGTTACTGAATGAATTTATTAATCTGGTGAAAATTGATTCACCCTCTGGTGAAGAACGAAAACTGGCTGATTATTTAATAAAGCGCTTAACTGCTTTAGATTTAGAGGTTATTGAAGATAATGCCGGTCAGGTTATGGGTACGGCAACCGGCAACCTGATTGCCCGGCTTCCAGGAAACCAAACCTTGCCGACGATTCTTATCGGTGCCCATATGGATACGGTCCCAGGCCGGGGAATTGTCCCGGTTATCAGAGATAATGCTGTTTATTCTGATGGCAGTACTATTTTAGGAGCCGATGATAAAGTAGGGATAGCAGCGATTTTGGAAGCAATACAAATAATGAAAGAAAATTGTATAGACCATGGGCCAATTGAATTGCTTTTCACAGTTGCCGAAGAAATCGGATTAAAAGGGGTCAAAAATCTTGATTTTAGTCTGTTAAAAGCCAAAATGGGGTTTGTTTTGGACAGTGACGGAGAAATTGGTTCGATTATTATCCAAGGTCCTTGCCAGAATCAGCTTGAAGCGACCATTACTGGTAAAGCAGCCCACGCCGGGATAAATCCCGAGGAGGGAATTAATGCGATTCAGGTCGCAGCCAGAGCGATTAATGCCATGCGTTTAGGTCGGATAGACGAGGAAACAACAGCTAATATTGGCATCATTCAGGGAGGGGAAGCTCGGAATATTGTGCCGGAAAAAGTATATCTAAAGGGTGAAACACGCAGTTTGAAACGACCTAGGCTCGAAGAGGAGACTCGATATATGCAGGATTGCCTGGAAAAAGCAGCCCAGGAGTTTGGTGCCAAAGTCCAGATAGAGACAGAATTGCTTTACCCTGAATTCTGCCTCCAAGAATCAGACTTAGTAGTTCGCATTGCTCAAGAGGCTGCTAGCCAGCTCGGACGAAAGGCCTCACTCGTGAAAAGCGGTGGAGGAAGTGATGCGAATATCTTAAACAGCCGGGGCCTGCCAACAGCTAATCTGGGGGTAGGTATGCGGCAGGTCCATACCCGGGAAGAGCATGTCTTTCTAAAGGATCTTAACTTATTGCCCTTGTATCTAGTAAAGATCTGTCAAGCAGTTTCTTTGTAACCAATAAAGCAAGCAGCTTTTAACTGAAGCAAACGACGCCGACTTCTGTAGAGGTAACTTGTTTAAGAGCAGCGACTCCATCTGGCGCCTTAATGTTCGGCGAAACTGAATGAAAACACCCTGAGTTAGTTTAATAAAACCCTGATTAGATCAGATAACAACGTATAGGTCCTGGCTAATTCCCGGATTTCAGCCGTTACCTCACGCACTGAACCCCTCCAGATAACTGAATTTCGACTAGTAATCATCAGCATTGATTAATCACCATCCTTATTGGTTGGTTTATTGCCAGTATTCTTTGGTATTATTAACCGTCTAGACCCATTTTATTTAATCAGTTGCGGTTTTATGCCTTTCAAGATCATTTGATTAGTATTAATAGACATTATATTTTGGCGAATTGGAGGCAAATGAATTGAATTTAGCTGAGAGAACATTAAGTTCAGAGTATGTTTATCAAGGAAGGATGATAAATCTCCGAGTTGATCAAGTTGAGTTGCCTGATGGTAAGTCGGCCCAAAGAGAAATCGTTGAGCATCCAGGAGCAGTTGCCGTTGTTGCTTTAACTAACAATCAAGAATTAATTATGGTTAGACAGTATCGTAAACCGATAGATAAAGTGATTCTCGAAATACCGGCTGGCAAATTAAACCGGGGCGAGGATCCTGAAATATGTGCTCAGCGCGAATTATTGGAAGAAACTGGGTATCAGGCAGGTCAATTGTCTTTAATCGCTCGGTACTATACCACACCCGGATTCAGTGATGAAGTGATGTACCTTTATCTAGCGAGGAAATTAATCGAATTGAAACAATCCCCAGATGAAGATGAATTTATTGAAATGACTCGAGTACCTTTAGCAACAGCTCAACAGATGGTTTTGACAGGGGAGATTCAGGATGCTAAAACGATTATTGGGATTTTAGCCTTAAATAAGCTTTTGACTTAATGCTTGCTATCATTGATTTTTTTATTATTAACGACTTGCTGAGCGGTATATAAGTCTTCAGATTGCCCCCTGGCAAAATTACCAGATAAGGTTAAGAATAAAAAAACTTTTCTCGCATACTATTTTATAGAATTAGAAGAGCGAGGAGAGGGGGCCATGACTAAACTAGGTGAAGTAGTCAAAGGGTTCCTACGAGAGCATTTCCAGCTGGTAGTGTTGGTCCTGCTCTTTTTTATTGTCGGATCTATTATTGGCGGAATAAGTGTTACGCATTTACATCAGGAACAACAAACCGCCTTAAAAAACTATCTTGACCAGAATTTCCAACTGCTAGTTGACCAGCCGGCCAACCGGATCGCCGTAGTGGGGCAAACAGTTCTAGGCAACCTTAAAATAGGAATTAGCCTATGGTTCTTAGGTTTGACAGTAATTGGACTTCCCCTAATCGGATTGATTATCCTTGTTCGTGGCTTTATCCTTGGCTTCACCACTGGCTTTTTAATTCAACAAAAAAGTCTCCAGGGAGCTGTTTTAATCATTTTAGGCATTATCCCGCAAAACCTCATTTATATTCCTTTTTTATTACTTGGCGGAGTTCTGTCTACATCTTTTTCTCTGTACTTAATTCGGGGAAGGATTTCGGTTGCCCGGACTATCTGGACTAGATTCTTTAGTTATTCGTTGTCAATGCTCATCATAATTATCGGCTTGATCATCGCCGGATTAATTGAAGGTTTGGTCGCTCCGGCTTTTTTACGGTTATTAATTCCCGTAATCAGTTCTTGATATCATTAGGATTTTTGTGAGCAGGATTTTTATGGATTGCATAGAAGTAGTCAAAGGGTAAACAGACGGGGGGCGGCGTTATGGACAAAACAATGGAGAACTTTATTCATTACCTGGCAGTGGAACGGGGACTCTCGCCCAACACCTTGGATTCTTACCAGCAGGATCTTCAGCAGTTTTATAAATATCTTCAGGGTGTAAAAGTCGATTCGTGGCAAGAGGTTTCCCAGGGAGATATTTTAGGTTACGTTTACTC
>JAAZDI010000146.1 GCA_012512295.1 Syntrophomonadaceae bacterium | reverse complement strand
CTGTTTTCCCATAGCTTTTGTTGTTCGGCTTTGGTCACAAAGAAAACCCTCCTCGTTTCGTGTTCTGAGGAAGATTATCCTATTGACCTAGGGATGATACAAGGTGGGTACAGTTTGACGCTTACGAATAAACTATATCCAAGTTATAAATTCCCCAAGCCACCAAAACAATAATAGACGACCGGAACAGCCGGGTTATGATATCTTGGGCTGCATCGACATAAGGCAGGTAGAGCAGAGAAAAGTAAAGACCTAGTATAATAAATAAAACTCGGGCTGGCCTTTCGAATACGGTAAGGATATTTTTCAAGACATCCGTGGGAATTTTGCCAGCCATTCTTAAGAGAAACTTAAATACATAGCTTACAAAAACCTTGCGTAATAAGAGGAATGCCAGAAAAATAGAAAAGGATATTAGGATATCTTTGTATAAGGCATTGGTCATTACCTCAGAAAACATTATTCACATCCTCCTATAATCCTAGAGCACAAGCTTTTGCCTTACCCGCGCATTACGGCCCCTGCCTTTGGTGTATGAAGGGGAAATTCTACTCAATTTTATCATTAATAGGCCCTGTTAGCCCATATATCATTAAATCCAATAATTCTTTTATTTCAGACATTATTGACGGGCATCGGTTTGATTGGGTTTAGAAGCAGAGATATTTTGACTAAGGCATAGACGGTTGAAAGGGTGCTAATTTAGACCAATATTAAGTTCGAATGCGAAGATATTGGGGCTAATAGGCCGTGTTTTTCATGGCTGCATTGATTATCATTGTTATACTCGCTTCATAAATATCTGAGGTCCTATTTGGGTTATGTTTACGCCGTTAGATACCTTTTTTCACTTGTAGTTTTAATATACACCCAACTAAAAAATAGCGAAGGCATCTCCGCAGTTGATGAAGCCAGGATACTGAAAAAAGGAAAATGGAAGGCCAGGATCCATAACGCCTTAACGGCTATTGGAATTATGGTGGTGGGCACGATCATTTGCAGCATTTTTACTGCAGTCTATTTTGCCTGGGGTGAGCCCAACCGAATCGAAACCTACCATGATATTGTGGCCTCGACTATTGCGGTCACCCAACCAAATTTATATTTAAGAAACTATGGAACGAGCGTTAAACACTTTTTTTCCTCAGAGATAAATGGGGAGCTTTATAAACAAGTAGGCAGTGAATTCATAAAAGAGGGTGAAATCAAGGTGGATTTCCTGTTGGCTCGGGCCGGGTATCTTGAACGGAAATGGTTAAATAATTATACCAATCGATACGTCTTTCGTTATCCGGGTACTGCCAACGAAGCAGCCAACCGGGATTGGAACAAACTAGAGAGATTACCCGAAGGGACCGTAGCCGAGGTCTATCTTTCTTTTGATCAGCTCTATTCTACCGCAGAAATCTTAAATAAATTTAAGGATAGACAAATGAAACCGGTATGGTTTGCTGTCGATACGAGCTTTGATAATACTTCTGAAGGGAATGCCACATCTATTCATTTCCCAATTGGATTTTCCTATGAACCGGTCTGGCATAATAGCGACATGATAATAACTCGGCAAGAAGAGGAGAAATATGGCCTGATGGGGAAAGCAGTTTCGACTACCGGTACCTATCCTGAGCTTGAAGCCTATGGAAGTGCGGAATTGAGGGAAGCACATTTTATTAAAACGCTGGAGCTATTAAAACAACACGAAGATATTGCCAATAGAGTGGCCTTAGGACCAGAATTAAAACTGCAACAAAGGATTGACTATGTTAAGGAACACGGAGTCAATATCTACGGGGCTGTGGTGACCGGGCCTACCAAAGAAATTCTCAAATTGAGGGAAGAGCCCTGGGTGGCTGCCATTTGTCTGGGGGAAGCAAAACTGTGGAACTGGGATTACGTGGAGTGAGGATTTCCAATACTTTTAATACATTTAATTAATACATTTAATTAATACATTTAATCAATACATCTAACCCCTTTTAGCAATACTACGCATAGCTAAGCATCGGAAAGCTGCTCGTTCTGGTGATTCTTTGTTGTTATATTAACATAAAATGAATCATGAAGAAGAAGGGAACAAACATAAATGAGTGAACAAAATAACAATGCCTTTTGGTTCCCTGGGCGCTGGATGGGTGGTCTCTCCTTAATCATTGGACCACTCTTATTACTAGCGGCTGCTCTCCTCAGAATACAATTTCATTTTTTCTATGACGCGCAGCTTGCCGCCTACGCCGACCATCCTGTACTCATTACTGCTGCCTACAGTTGCTTTGTGCTAGGCTGCCTCTTCCTCTGGCCTGGGGTCATCACCTTAGCAAGATTCATCGGCATGAAACATCCCACTTTAGCAGTTTGGGGTGGCATGTTTACGATCTTGGGGCTAATAGGGCGTGTTTTTCATGGCGGTATTGATCATATGGCCTTCCAGCTCGTAAATGTGCAAAGTCTTGAACTCGCAACCAAAGCTGTAAGCGACTCGTACCAAGCGTTCCATATCATCCGGTATTTTAACGGCATGATGATGGTCGGCTGGGTACTCTTGGCAATCGGTGCCTATCGTTCTGGCACTCTCGGACTCATTCGCTCGGTAGCACTAGCCTCCATGTTCTTCCTACCCTTAGGTACCCTAAAAGGTACGAGATTCGAGTCTACATTCCTGATACTTGGACTCTGCATAGCATTTGTTCCACTCGGTGTCAAGTAAGCGTCAAACTGTACCCACCTTGTATCATCCCTAGGTCAATAGGATAATCTTCCTCAGAACACGAAACGAGGAGGGTTTTCTTTGTGACCAAAGCCGAACAACAAAAGCTATGGGAAAACAGG
>JAAZDI010000145.1 GCA_012512295.1 Syntrophomonadaceae bacterium | reverse complement strand
CAATAAATAAAGATTTCCTGCTTCAATAAGTATTTCTGGCCGCTCTTTTTTCTTCCGTTGCTTGCAGAATATCCCTTGCCTGTTTACTCATTAACAATATTAACACTAAAGGGAGCGATTAACGCTCCCTCATTCTCCTAGCAAAAGCTAAACGTTATTCAGCCGTAAACGGCAGCAGAGCCATATTTCTTGCCCGTTTGATCGCCACGGTTGCCTGGCGTTGATGCTTCGCACAGTTACCCGATATCCTTCGCGGCAGAATCTTACCTCGTTCGGTAATAAACTTTCTCAACTTGTTAACGTCTTTGTAGTCGACTTCTTGCACCTTCTCGACGCAAAAGGTGCAAACCCTTTTCCGTGGTCTTCGTCCACGTTCACGTCGCATCAAGCCACCTCCTCCATATTTATTTGATCAGTCCATTAAAACGGTATTTCTTCCCCTTGAATATCCACTTCTAATCCAAGGTCGTCCACTGAAACACTGTCCTTGTAACCGGCACCCGAATCTTTAGGACTCAGAAATTGGACATTTTGCGCGACTACCCGGGCGACTCGTCTTTTTTGGCCGTCCTGGGTTTCATAAGATTGAATCTCCAAGCGTCCTTCTACAGCGGCCAGCCGGCCTTTGCTCAGATAATTGGCGCACAGCTCGCCTAACTGTCTCCAGGCCACTATGTCGATAAAATCAGTCTCCCGCTCCCCCTGTTTATTAGTGTAGGGACGATCCACCGCTAAAGAAAAGGTTGTGACCGGTATTCCGCTAGGAGTAAAACGCATCTCGGGATCTCTGGTGAGTCGACCAATCAGGATAACTCGATTCAGCATCCTGCCGCCCCCTTAAAATATCCTTTTAAAAAATAAAATAATTTACGGCACTCCTATGATTGAACTAGTCGTGCCTCTTTCCTATTGGACAGTTACTGCGGTGCTAGAGTTCTACTCTTGTTCATGCAGTCCTTTCCTGTGTCCTTAGATACGACACTCCTCTTCCTATTCCTTTTTAGTGATCAGGTGTCGGATGATGGCGTCGGTTATTTTTAAGACCCGTTCTAGTTCCCGTTCTGTTGCCGGCTCGCCGTTGAAGTGCTCCAATACATAGTAGCCTTCTCGGTAATCGTCAATCTCATAAGCCAGCCGACGTTTGCCCCAACGATTAACGTTAACTACTTCTCCGCCATTGTTCGCAATCAGTTGGTTGAACTTTTCAATAACGTCATTAATCGCCTCATCGTCAAGATCGGGACGGATAATATACATTAGCTCGTACGCCCGCACAATCTTCACCTCCTCCCCTCGGACTATGTCCCTACCTCAAAGATAGAGCAGGGATGGAATTGCGGTCGACTCGTTTCTTGATTATATCATTTAACAATATAATACACAAGTTGGCAAAACTAATCCCAGGACTTAAGCAGCAAAATGTTTAAGTTGTTCTTTCAGTATGCTACTTTTGTTCGCGATTCGATAGATTTCGGGAAGAGACGGATCCGTCTGGCAGGACTTTACGGCATGTTTTGGCAAACAGAAAGGGAAGGCATTGGCTGTGCGGAGTCTTTTAATTCAAATTAAATTGGGACAGTGATTCTGTCCCCCTGTCCCATTATAGCTTTCCTCTGACCAGCAAGTTATTTAAATCATTCAGGGGGGCCTCGACGACTGAAGTATTTTTAAAGAGCGATTTGAGGACTGCCACCCGCTCACCTTTATCTCCAATTTTAAAGCCGATAATGCAATAATGAATTGCTGCTTGTTCTGATTTCCGGGATACTAAATCGCCAATCTTAAAACGAAAGTTGGTTAATTCCCTGACCTTTCCCACGGCACACCACCCCTTTATAGGATATGCCAGCAAAGGGTTAGAGGTGCTGAAAATTTTACGGAGAATTCTCTTGATGCCGCACTATCGTCTTAACGCTTTTTTCAAACTTAACTCTAGGTAACATCACTTGGCGACCACAGCCGAGACACTTGATCCGGATATCCATTCCGGTCCTGGTTATCTCCCACTCATAACTGCCACAGGGATGAGATTTACGCAAACGTACGACATCGCCCAAGTTAAATTTAGGTATCAGTGTACTGCCCAAATACTTAACCCTACCCTTCTGTTCTCCATGTTACAAACCGAAGCTCAAACCGAAGCTATAGTAGTGAACTCGTTCAGCTTCGCCAAACATCAAGGCCCCAGATGGAGACTCTAGTCCACCTGAAGTTTTCAGCAAGATGCCCCCCTTATGCCTCTTTCTCAACTAATGTCTTAGGTCAAAACGCCTTGCGTCTAATCTCTCAGGTCTCACGCCTAGGGCTGTTCTGATTTTTTTTGCCGGTTAGAGTGGCTAAGGCCTGATTGGCACTAACTCGGACCAACCAATCACTGTCCTTCCGGGCTTCATTAAGGGCTGATAACGCTCCCCACCACTTCAAGTATCCGAGAGCTTGAGCTGCTCTGGCTCGAACCTCCGGGACCGGATCCTGCAAGACTTCGACTAATTGAGGCCCAGCTTCAATAACCCTCATTTCCCCCAACGCTTGGACCGCCTTGCTGCGGACCCAGGGGGATTCGTCTCTTATTCCGTTGATCAGGCTCTCAACTGCCTGATTATCCCCGATCTGCCCCAGGATCTCCAAGCAAATCCCTCGCGCCTTTTCTTCCATATGCGGATAAGCATCTAGCAAGGGTTTCACCGCTTGTGACCCCATTGAAATAAGGACCTCGGCCACCCTAGCCGGAGTAACCTCAGTCGGCTCTTCTAATGCCTTGACCAAAGGCTCGATCACTGATGGCTCCTGAATTCGACATAGAGCGGCGGAGGCAGCCCAGCGAACCTCTTCTTCAGGATCACTGAGTAAATCTATAAGCGGCATCACTCCACTGGGGGATTGTAAAATGCCTAGCATTTCTGCAGCCTGTGCTCGTTTCTGATAATTCTGGCTGCTGATCTGGTCCAAGGCGAGATCGACATACCCCAAACGAGCCAAGAGATTAACTACTGCGCCCTGACGTTCTCTTGACCATTCAAAAAAATCGTTTTGAATGACCCGCATAACCATGGAGGGTTCGGCTTTTTCGATTAAACGGATTTGTTTATAGGAAAGGGCTCCACTCCCACGAGATAAGGCATTGCTTAATCTAGCTATTTCCGCCATCTGTTTGTCTGGAACTGCTCTGGGGCGCACTTTGCCGACTAAAAAGATTGACGGTAATAAGGCCAGGACAATACCCGCCAAGGCAGCCACCCACCAAGGTATCTCCATGATCCGTCCCCTTTCCTTAATCACTCGAGGATTAACGACCGCAAACCAGAATGGAAAACGACTCTGGTTCTCGCACCCGCCCTACAACCCAAGCGGATTGTCCTCGGGCGTGCAGTTGGCGCAACAGGCCGTCAGCTTTGTCCTCCGCAAGGGAGATCAGTAAACCGCCGGACGTCTGCGGATCAAATAAGCCATCTTTGGCGTCTTCCTCAACCAGACCGTTAAAGCCTACCCGGTCTTTCAGATAATACTGGTTGGCGTAGGCCCCGGCCGGAACTAAACCCATTTTGGCCATGTCCCGAGCTTGAGGCAACCAGGGAATACTCTCAACCCAGATCTCCAGGGTGCACCGACTGGCGGTGGCCAGTTCATAAGCATGCCCTAATAAACCAAAGCCGGTTATATCCGTGGCGGCTCGGACGCCAAATTCCTGCATTGTCTCCGCAGCCACCTTATTTAACAGAACCATTGAGTCAATGGCCGGTTGAATATCTGTCTCTGTTAAGACCTCCCCCTTAAGGGCCGTCACCAGAATGCCCGTCCCCAGGGGCTTGGTTAACACTAAGAGTTCGCCAGGCTGAGCTCCCTGATTAGTTACGATTTGATTCGGATGAACTACTCCAGTAACGGCCAGCCCGTACTTCGGTTCCGGGTCCTCAATGGTATGGCCGCCGAGAATAACGGCCCCCGCCTGGCGGACCTTATCGGCCCCGCCGGCCAGGATTTGCCCCAGGATTTGAAGATCCAGACAGTTGACCGGAAAGCAGACAATATTCATCGCGGTCAGCGGCTTACCTCCCATGGCGTAAATATCGCTCAAAGCATTAGCCGCCGCGATTTGCCCAAAGACAAAGGGATCGTCAATCACCGGAGTGAAAAAGTCAACCGTTTGCACTAAAGCAGTTTCTTGATTAAGCTGATATACCCCAGCGTCGTCTGAGGTTTCTAGTCCTACCAACACCTCTGGGTAATTAAAGCCCGGTAAATTGCTTAGAATACTGGCTAGGGTCCCCGGACCCACCTTGGCTGCTCAGCCGGCTGCAGTGACTAATTCCGTTAATCTTTTAGCTTTCATTACCCTGGTGTCACCACCTTCGATTACCATACATATATACAATAAAACCGATCATTATTACGAGTATAGCTCAAAAACCAGCCGGCTTCAAACAAGATTTGTCCCTAACTTGCCATAAGGACAAACTGCCAAACATTTCCCGCAGACTCTTTTGCCAAACTGGGCCCGCACCTGATTCTGATATTGGTCACAAAGTTCTGGTTTTAACCGCACCGCCAGTTCTTCTGCCGGATTAAAGGCCCGTCCGGTAATGGCGCCAGCCGGACAGATATCAAAACACAACTGACACTTTCCACAGCGATCAGCAATCGGCTGGTCCGCCGGCAGCGGCGCATCAGTGAGGACCGTAACCAACCGAAGCCGCGGACCAAAAACGGGGTTAACCAGGGAGCCGCTTTTGCCAATCCAACCAAGTCCCGCCAGCCGGGCGGCCAGACGGTGGGGAAAAATACCGGCCAATCGATCCCGGGAAACCCGTTGGGAGGAAGGAATTGGAAAAGCCCGAAATCCCTGACGCTGCAGATAACTGGTTAACCTTAGAGCCAGATCATCCAAGCGAACATTAACTACCCGGTAATAATGCAGGTAGGTATGCGTAGGTCCTTGCAGCAATTCTTCAATAACTTCTCGCGGAAAGCAAACAGCCAGCGAGATCGCCCGATTCAGGCCGTGAAAACTACGGCCAAATTCTTGTTCTAGAAAGTTGCTGGCCTCCGATAAATCAGCCACCCCGAACAAATCTGCTCCCCAGGAGATAGCCAGTCTTTTTAGTGTGTCCTTGAGTTTTTGATAATTAGTTGGTTTTTGTTTATCGTTCATAATTCCTACCTTAAGGACGCTTGTGTTTTAACTTCGGTCAGCAAGCTAGACTGGGAACGAACCTTAATAATCTAATGCTGAAACAGCCACTGGGTTATTTGCACAAAAAGACTTCCGAAAAGTGGAGCTAGCTGTGAAGTTTCTAGAGCTGATCCCAGGCCCTTGATTATCCCAGAATTAAATTGATTGCCTAGGAGGCCTAAGACAGGCCAAATTAACATAAACAAACCGAAGAGCAAGGTAAATATTAGGCCCTGGGTGGTTAATGAAAAAAGAGTTCCCGCCAGCCGGTCGATAAGCCCCACTCTACCCTGTCGGCAAAAAATCAGTAATGAGCCAATTAAGCGGAGGCCAAGGGTTACCCCAACCACTAGAATTAAAAAAATCAACCCATCCCTGATTAAGCTGGCCAAGGCCTGCGAGAGCAGACTGCCCACGGTTGCAAAAACCATTTGATTTGAATAACTAGCAATATCCACCAAACAAAAACTCAGCAGGTCCTGGTAATACTCGGGGAGGGGCACCTCTTGAGCCACCGCTGGCAAAAACTGAGTAGGAAAGTCTTGCAGGTCTATTCCAGCGGCCGGATGCGTCCAGTTTAAGTGTTCCCCGATCCAGTTTCCTAGACGCTGACTAAAGTCAAATTTCTGATCTAAAAACTGTCCGCAAGGTTCACGGTACCTAGCAGCGGTCCAAAACCCAACGGCTAAAGATAATAAGCCCAAAGATGTTCGCAAGAAGCCGCGGTGATAACCAATGGCAGCGGCCCGTAAAAAAAGTACCAGAAGGAGAAGATCTAACCATTTCAATTAATTCATCACTCCTTCCGTTGCTTGTATTTTAAGCTTGGTCGATTTTTCTTTGTTATATTCCGTTGCCTGTGTTTTATCTTGGTCAGCAGACCAGGCTGGGAACAAAAATAAACTAAGGTGAAAATAAATAATATTGTAATTTTGACGCAACCCTTCTAAATTCCTGCATTGAGCAAAATAAACCTGACAGAAGGACGCCTGATGTTGAACATTGGTTTCGCTTAGCGGTGAGGGTCTTTCTGGCGGATTAAAAAAAGGAAGTCACCTAGACTTCCCTTTTTCTGTACGCTGCTGAAGGAAATTTGACGCGAATATTGATTTTCCGCTATTACCGACTTATTTAATCAAAAGATCGTTCAAGGCAATTTTTTCCCCTAGTTGCCCCATTTCTAATAAGGCTTCTTGTACCTTGTTCAACTCCGACAAATTCGGTTTGAGGTTAGTATAAGTAATTCTTTGCTTGTCTTCCAACAAACAGTTACGGGCAATATCTTCCGAAATATTAAAATACTTGGCTGCAATACTAGCTGCCCATAACCGATCATTCTCAATGATGTTGCCGGCAGTAATGAGTTCGTTGCTTAACTCCCGCACAATATCTGGGTGCCGGTTATAAAAAACTTGATTGACCACCATGGCACAACACAAATGCTCCGGCCAGATCTCGCGTGAGGAAACCAGGACCCGGCCGACGCCAGCTCGTTCCACCTTAGAAGCAAAGGGCTCTGAGCAAAAGAACCCGTCAATCTCCTCATTTTCTAGATTCAGAATCATATTAGGCGACGGGACCGAAACGGTTCGGTAAGTTAGCCCCGATTTTTTCATCCACTTGTGCAACAGCAAACCTTCAGTGCCCAGTTTAGTGGGAATAGCAATCAACAGAGGACTCTGGTTTTCCCGCAAAAGAACCTGCCGGTCAGTAAAGTTTGGTTCGACCACCAAGCAACCGCCATTACGGTGTCCAAAGCAAACCAACTTAAGCAACACACCCTGCTGGCGATACTTCAACACCGCCGGAAGCATCATAAAACCGGCGTCTACCTCACCCTCCACCACCGCCTGGTTAAGCTCGCGCCAGTAGCCATAAGGTGTAAGCTCAACCTTTAGGCGGGGATTTTGGCAAAAAAGCAATTCCTGCGCCACCGGCAGGGTTAGGTGGTCCATACTTGGTACGTAGCCTATGCGGATGGAAACGGTTTTTAATTGTTTAAAATCAATTGGATTATTAAGGTGCGCCGGGGAAACCACAAAACGACAGACACTATCCCCTTTGGCCACACATTCGATTTCTTCACAATTCACTTCCGCCTGGCACAAACGGGAAACTAAGCCAGCCAAAAAGCCTCGGGTAAACTCATCCATTGCCTGGAGGGAACTGGCCTCGGTTCCCTGAAGCAACTCATTCCCCTTAAAGTAAACCTCTTGCGTTTCTTCATCTAGTTTTTCTAATTCTATTTTACCTAGCCCGCCAGCGGCAAATTGATCGAGACAATCCCTCAGATCCCCGGTTAACCCCTGGGCAAAACGCCGGCCGGTTTTCTCCACAGAACCTTCCTGCAACCGCTCCATCTGCTCAGTAAAAATCCGCAGCAGCCTCAGAACCTGGGACTTGGTAAACAGTTGCGCTCGCGGTTTAGAGGTGGGAAACAATTCGCAGACACATTTAACCGCTGGATCAGTCTCAATTAAGGTGTAATCGAATTCTTGACCTAAACACTCTCGAATGACCCCAACGAAAGTGAGGACACGGATGCAAATCGCCCGTTTTTTAGCGCGCAATTGACAGGTAATCGCATAGGGGCAGTCAGGACCCACGACCATGCGAATTCGCCCGGCCGGCAACCGGGAGAAAGAGACATTAGACTCCTCCAGCAAGCCCTCTTTTTCTAAAAGGTCCCGGTACCAGCGCATAATATCTAATGGTTTTCGAAGCTCCCCACGGTTGGCTTCCAGCCGATTGATTAATTGATTGGCCGCTATCTCAGAAGCCATAGCCAGTATAGAGTGGGGTTCTCCTAAATCGTCACCAATACATCCCAGAGCGTTCACCCAGTAGTTCATTCTAGCATTTTCGGATTTTAGTTGATGCAGCAACCTTTTCGTTAAGTCCTCAGTCACAGGCTCACTTCCTATCTAAAGTAGAAATCCTTATCCACAACTAAGCCTACCCCCCGTTTAATACAGCACGGGAACGGACGAGGATCATAGCCAGCGGTCCGCAACTTATGCAGCCGTAAATTACGTTGCGGAACCCCTCCCCTTTCATCTGGGAAGAATAGGTCAACACAAACATCATAAGCATTGGTTAAGGCGTACATCCCCGCTTCTTCCAGGGTCCCCTTAAGATAAATATCCATAATTACCACATCTGGTTCGCGCAGGAGCCGATTCTTGTCCTGAACCAAGGCTAAAAACTCTTTGGTTGAATAAACAGCCGATAAAGAGGTTAAGGAATCTAGAACGACCCGGCAAGGCTTTTTCATTTGCCTGACGGCCCGGGTAATAACATACAAAAATTCCTGCGCATCGCCTCGGTCTTTGATACAGACTACGCGTGGATCGGAAGATTCATAGGTATCAATAAAGATTAGCTGACCCTCTCTCTCGTAGGGATCAGAGACAAAACCAAAGAAATTTAAGTCTTCCCGCACCCGAGCGGCTGGTTCGTCACAGGCGACATACACCGCCGATTCCCCTCGTCTGAGGCCTTGTACCATAAATTGGAATCCAATCGTGCTTTTGCCCGCCCCGGACTCTCCTCGTACCTGCCAGATAGTGCCAAATGGAATCTTACCCCGAACAATTCCCTCAAGAGGAGAAAAACAAACCCCTTGATTGAGTTCACCCATAAGAATCTACCCCTTTTCCTCTCTTCCCTTACTTGACGTAAAAGATACGGATGCCTTCTTCGGTAATTTCCATCCGGTATCGGCCGGTTACATGTTTTTGATTCCTAAGCTTATAAACCTCAATGTACCGCTTCCGGGAGCCCTGAATCGACTCGGTCCCCAAAATAATCACCCCATCACAAAGTGATTCCTCTACGCCAAATCGACCAATCTGATTTGATCCATACAGAGAGGGACTAATTAAAAATGAGTTGCAACCATGATACTTAATAATCCGGGTTAATCGGGCAATCTTTTCCGTAACCAGACGCAAGTCATGACTCACCGTATGCATTAGCGTCGGCAAGGTATCGACCACTACGATTGAGGGAGAATGCGTCTGCATCAATTCATTAAACCGATAAAGGTACTCTTCGATATCAACTCGGGCAAAATCTTCGTAGCTAACAATTAACTGCCCTTTGGCTGCCAGTTCCCGAAAATTCCAGCCGTAGCTCTCTGCCCGCTCAAAAATATGCTCGGGTGACTCTTCATGAAGAAATAAGATAGCTTTGCGGCTAGAATCCTGCAGAACATTATTAATCGTTTGTAATGATAAGGTAGTCTTCCCTACCCCGGCTGGACCGCAGAGCAGAACATTGCTACCCAAGGGAATGCCGTTTCCCAATAGGTCATCCAGTCCTTCGATACCGGTTTTTAAAACTCCTTGAAAGAGTTGGAATTCAGGTAATACTGGGGCCTGTCTCGGAAAAACCTGCAAGCCATCCGACGCAAAACGAAAACCGTGTTTCCCCGGCAGATGCTCATGGCCTCTACTTTTGAGTACTTCAATCAAGCGGCGTCGGCCTTCGGTTGGGGTTTCCTGATAAGAAAGAGTAATAATTGTGTCCACCAAATACTCTTCGAAGCCAGCCACTCCTTTGAGAGAAATTTCCTTTGTAAAAATGACGGTTAAGCCCATTCGCTTCAAAGAATTGATCATACTAAACATTAATTCACGGAGGCTGGTTTCTTCAACGGTTATCCTTTGAAAATGGGTGAAACTATCGATCAGAATTCTTTTGATTCCCAGGCGTTCAATCAACTGGTAGATCGGCCCGCTAGGCTGTAATAACTGATCACTAATAACCTGCGGCGAGGTACAAATTACGCGCAGCCTGTTTTCCTGCTCCATCGCTCGTAGATCCCAACCAAACCGGGCCGCATCGCGGTAGATTTGTTCCGGAAATTGCTCAAACGTAAGAATCATTCCCGGTTCACCCGAAAGAATCCCTTCAACAATGATCTGCACTCCCAGGGTTGTCTTGCCGCAACCAGGGGAACCCTCGATCAGGACTGAGCTACCGGCGATAAAACCACCACAGAGAATCCTATCCAATCCTTTAATCCCTGTTGAAATTTGCAGCATAAACGTCACCCCCTTTGGCCATTATCCACCTCTTTAGAATACGCTGGCATGGCGGTTAGCTGCGCCACCAATTCATCCATAATCTCCAAAACCGATTCCTCAGGAGAATAAGTATATATCGTGAACAAGTCATTCCCCATCTTCTTAACTATGCCAGTTTTATTGAGTTCTTCCAGAGCTGGCTCAACTTCATACTTATTAATTCCTACCCACCGAGCCAACCCTTCGGTAGTATCAAATGCGCCAGGATTTCGATAAAAGAAAACTACCAGACTGCTTTGTACTACAGAACTACCTATAGAGTCAAGAAGCTGTTGAACCCTATCCTCAATAAGGTTCATGCCTCAATCCCTCCTGCTCCCAGATAGAAGGTATTCGACATAACCCAAAAAACTCCTTCTTTCGACAAACTCTGACACAAAAAAAGTTAGGCTTATTGATTATCATCACTTAACGTTGGTCAAAACATAAGGCTAGAGTTAATCTCATTTTTCATCGCTGTTTGCGATATGAGGGTCCCCCGGTGGTTTTGGAGTTCGTGGCTTGCTGTACCTGTTGTACCTTATTTCTTAGCTGCTGAATCAGTCGGTTTAGACCCTCAAGTCTTCCCTGCTTAATCGCTTGATTAATCTCAGCCCCTATTAGGGAAATTTCTTTTAAACCATATAAACCGGCCGAACCTTTAATATCGTGACTAACACTGAGTACTGTTTCTAGATCACCCCCGGTCAGGGCTTGATCTATTTGCTTAACCATATCGTCCAATGAAGTTAAATACTCGGGTAAAAGCGCTTGAATCACTCGATCCGATCCGGCAGCTTTATCCTCCTTTGGCTGCTGCCCGGCTTGAACTCGCCTCAGGGCCTCCAATAATTGCCCTCGGGTAAAGGGCTTGGCTAGGTAATCAGTACACCCGGCAGCCAGGCACTTTTCCGCATCCCCTTTCATGGCGTGAGCAGTCAAGGCAATAATCGGCAAGTTTTGCCAACGAGGTGATTGCCGAATTCTTTTAGTCGTCTCGTAACCATCCATAATGGGCATCTGCATATCCATTAGCAGCAAATCAAACTCTTCCTGCTCCAGGATCTGCAGACACTGCTGGCCATTCTCGGCTACACGGACCGAATGCCCCTCAGCCTGCAGCATGTAAGTTATTAGACGCCGGTTAGCCTCGTTATCCTCAGCTACCAGGATGGAACAGAAAGCTGGCCCGCCGGTCGAAGCAACCGGCATCGGTCGGGAATGTGATTGGTTCCGCTTGACTGCTTTAGACAATGGCTGCTCTAGCGGTATACAAAAATGAAAAGTGGAGCCCCGTCCTTCTTCACTATCAACCCAGATGCGTCCACCCATCAATTCAATTAGTTGCCGACAAATGGCTAGACCAAGGCCGGTCCCACCGTACTTGCGTGCCGGTGATCCATCCACCTGAGTAAAGGCTTGAAAAATCTTATCCCGCGCATGACGCGGAATACCGATCCCAGTATCTCTAACCGAAATGTGTAATGGGAATTGAGAAGAAGGCAGCCTTTTGTCCCCTCGACTGGCCCGAACCTCAATCTCCCCTCGTTCTGTAAACTTAACGGCATTGCCCAGTAGGTTAGTCAACACCTGACTAATTCGCCCAACATCCCCGCTAAGTATCGGTGGAACTTGCGGGCTGATAAAGGTTTTGAGTACGATAGCAGTATCTTCCAGGTGCGGTTGAATGGCTGCGGTACACTCATTTATCAAGGCGCTAACTTCAAAATTGGTATTTTGTAGTTCAACTCGATCCGCCTCAATTTTGGATAGATCCAGGATATCATCAACTAAATGAGAAAGTTGTTGGCCACAACGTTGAATTGTCGTTACAAACTCCATTAAACGGGGGGATAAATTTTCCCGAGAAAGGAGTTCGGCAAATCCCAGGATCCCTCCCAGCGGTGTCCGAATCTCGTGACTCATATTGGCTAGAAACTCGCTTTTGGCCCGATTAGCGGCCTCTGCCTGACGGTGAGATTCAATTAAATGGGCAATATCCGCAACTATGCCAACGGCTCCTTTGATGTCGCCATTTTCATCCCGGATTGAGGTAACTGACAACCAAACAGGCCGTGCGGTTTTGGCTTTATTCATGGTTTCTACTTGACCGCGCCAAATTCCCCCTGCCTTAATCGTCGTCAAAATTTCCCGTAACCGAGCTAACTCGGTTAAGGGAAACATTAAGGAAATCTGCTGGCCCACCGCCTCTTCTTGGCTCCAACCGTATAGTTTTTCCGCTCCTCTATTCCAGGACCGAATACGTCCATCCAGATCAAAAACAATGATGCAATCGTTCACGTTGGCCAGTAGATTTGCCTGAAAGCGTATTTCTGCTTCCGCCCGACGTTGGTCAGAAACATCTGTATAAATACCAAACGTCCCTTGAACCCGGCCTTGATTGTCGATAAAAGGAGCCGCACCGACTATTACCGGTACTTTTCGCCCGGAACGAGTGACTAAACAAGTTTCATAGGTACTCCGTTCCCCGTGAAGTTGGCGCCAAAATTTGTCGAGCGAGATAGAGACTTGGGACT
>JAAZDI010000144.1 GCA_012512295.1 Syntrophomonadaceae bacterium | reverse complement strand
CATAAAGAACAACTCCTCCTTTAATGGCAATCCCGCCATAAATAGTCTCCAACCTTGTCTTTGTTGGCACCCCGGTCTGTAACCCGTCCGGCAGCTTGGCCGCCAAACGCGAGTAGTCTCGATACCTGATATCCGCTGGCACCTCAACCGGACGCTCCTGACCAGCCTCTCCAATATAGAGTGACTTAATATCGTGATTCAAGCGGGCTCCCTTTAACACAAACTGGGTTTCCTCATCCCGCCCGATTACGTGTCCCTCAATGTTTCGAATCAGATGGATATCGGTATTGATGGTTACTTCACTGATTACCGGATCTGCCTTGATAAGGAACTCTATACTATTTTCGTAATTCACTGGGGGATCGGAATAGAGAATTGGTGCTTTTAATGTAATTAAGGCATCTTTTTCGTCCGATTCACCCATTAGAACCTCAGGCACCGATGGTGTACGGGCATAAATCTTATCGGATCCGCATGAGAGTAACGTAGCAGGTATAAGCGTCCCGTCAATGATAAGCGTGATATCTAAATGATCCCTATCTAGCCGATTAAAACCAGTTCCGTAAATCGTAATATTACACCCATTTTCACTCCCAGCGGCCGGGCTAATCCCGGTTATTTTAATTTCAGCAGCCGCCCAAGCCTCTGTTATCGTATTAGGGAAAAGACCAACGACAAAAAAGAACGTCAACAGTACTGCTACCCAACTTCTAACCCGACTACGTTTAAACATAGCGGACCCCTCCCTTAAAATTAGGCATGTGAGATAAACCGAGTTTATAGAAAAGGCTTGAAACCATTGATAATGGATAAAATAGAAATCTAGTTAAAAAATTTAATTGTAAAAACTTATCCTACCCGAAAAGACGATTTTTGCAAAATTAGGGCCTATCTAATATTTATCGACAATTAGCCAGTCTGACCTTATTCGTTGGAAATCCCACCCTACCGATTTTTAGTCACCAGGCTTCCTATTCCTCCCTCTCAGGCCAATTTTGACCTGGGCGTAATTTACGCTGAAAATAGGTTGCGCTTGTGTTTTATCTAGGTCCATCCCAAAAAATAAACCGCACCGAAGTGCGGTAGAGAAAAGCTCAAATGTAATACAGCTAGAATAGAATATAATTATTAGTTCCGGATAACCTGATAAAGCCGGCATCCGACTCTAAATCGAGTGCCCTGATGCCCTTAATCAAGCGCGATATTTATTTCCAGCGGGATGGAGTCCACTAACATGTCGACTGCTAAAACCTTTTCCACGGGGACCTTCAGGGAAGCTTCCCTGCCGTACAACAAAGTAGGCGGCGAGATATGCATTTCAATGCCTGCATTGGCAATTTTGATGCTGGCATTGGCGGCCAGCATGTTGCCCAGTTCGGAAATAGCACTCTGGGCCATGTCATCGAGTTCAGCGACCGGCATGCCCATCATCATCGTGGAGGCAGTTTTTTTGGCACTTTCCACATCCAAATTGTATACTACGTTTCCTCTTACCGCCCCGGTAATCCCGATCAGCACCATTACTCCCTCATTCGTCAGATTGCCATCTTTCACCTTAAGTCCCACCCGTTCCGCCTTTTTAAAGCCTAACTGGGGCATAATGTCAAAAACAGCATCAATAAAGGGGTTAACCATTTTTACGTCCATGCTTCTGTCCCCCGCTGAAAACCGATGTCCAAAATAATTTGGCCAAAACCGGTTTCTGAGTTAACCAGTTTGCTTTCCACGTTAGGACTGGAAATTTCTGACGACGTGCCATGAAATATGCTTGGAGGAGTAACTCGCAATCCAAATTCCCGGTGCTTCCGATTTAAAGCGGAGCAAGCATTGCCACAAATTATATTCGCAAGCTCACCAACCGTCGCTAAGATTTCATCTTGGTTTTTCGGGTCACGTTTAAGGGCAACTCGGGCTAATTCTTCGGCAGACTGAGGGGCTAAATCAAAAATCATCCGGCCAGAGTAGCGGCCGACGATCCCAACCACAACCGCCACGCCTAGAGACCGATACTGAACCGCAGTGACCGTTCTGCTGTCACTGAATTCCGTTAACGTCTTGGTAACCTTTGTCATGGTGTTGGCTAAAGCGTCCTTAAAGGCATCCAGGTACATGCTGTCCAATAGCTCAAATATTTCATCCGGAGCCATTATTCGATTAATCGCGGCAATTAAAGCTTCATTGTCCAGCGGTTTTTGCAGGTATCCGGCCACGTGCAGTTTTCTAGCCTCCTGGACCAGTTCATCATCTTTCATGGAACTAATAATAATGACTTTTAGATTAGGATCTTCGACTCTTAGAACCCGGATACACTCCAATCCATCCGCTCCGGGCATCACGATATCCATCGTCACTACGTCTGGCCGGTGCCGGCGATACTGTTCCACAGCCTCTTCCAGACTGTTCGCCGTACCCACTACTTCGAATCCGCCTTCAGTCAGTGCATCAGAAATAATGCTGCAGGAGAACGGCGAATCATCAACGACCAATACTCTAACCTTTTCCATTATTACACCTGCCTTTATGTATTTTGCCTTTTAAAATGTAGGATTGAGGAGAAAGAGTTGCTTGAAAAAATATGTACCACTCTGTTGTTATTTGTCAGTAAATATAGAATAACATACTTTTACTATTATTGGGATACCCATCCATTGTTCAATCCATTCTTTTTTCGGTTAAACAAAAAAGCCCTCACTTCAATGAAGGAGGGACAGGGTGTACAAGCTTACCGTCCGGTTTATCTAGCTAATTCCTATTATTTGCATCTCTGTTAAGGCATCTCTTTGGATTGCCAATAAAAAAGTAAAAGAGAAGCAGTTTCCGACTACTTGGAAGCTGACCTTTAGGGACTTGGGTACTGTTTAGCAGCCTAAAAAAGTCTACCCGCTCTTCTCCGTTTTCTGGATCTTGGCCCAAGTGTCCCGCAGGGAGACGATCCGGTTAAAGACCAGGGTCTCCTTGGTGGAATCGGGATCCACACAAAAATAGCCCTGTCTTAAGAACTGGTACCGATTCCCAGGCTGGGCGTCAGCTAAACTCGGTTCGACCAGGCACCCCGTTAGTCTTTCTAACGAATTGGGATTAAGGTGGGCTTTGAAATCAGCTCCATCCGCTTCGTTGTCCGGGTTTTCCACCTGGAAGAGCTGGTCATACAGACGGACTTCTGCTTTCAGGGCGTGCGCCGCGGAAACCCAGTGGGAGGTCCCTTTGACTTTTCGGCCGCTGTTGACCCCGCCGCTTTTGGATTCCGGGTCATAGGTGCAATGAAGCTCCAGAATCTTCCCGGTTTGCTCGTCCTTGACCACCCGCTCGCACTTAATGATATAGGCACTCTTCAGCCGAATCTCCCGGCCTGGTGCGAGACGGAAAAACTTTTTCGGCGGGTTTTCCATGAAGTCTTCCTGTTCAATATAGATGACCCGAGAAAAGGGAATCTTTCTCGTACCCATCGACGGATTCTCCGGATTATTGTCGGTTTCCAGCCATTCCACCTGGCCTTCTGGGTAATTGTCAATAATCACGCGCAAGGGACGTAAAACTGCCATCACCCGAGGGGCCCGCTGGTTTAAATCCTCTCGAACGCAGTGCTCGAGCAGGGCAATATCCACCACGCTATTACGCTTGGCCACCCCGATCCGCTCACAAAAATCGCGAATCGCCTCTGGGGTATAACCCCGTCGTCGCAGCCCGGAGATAGTCGGCATCCGGGGATCATCCCAGCCGTTAACGTATTGCTGCTCCACCAATTCCCGCAGCTTCCGCTTACTCATCACAGTGTAGCTCAGGTTCAGCCGGGCAAACTCAATCTGCTGGGGCCGGCTCTTAACGTCCTTAGCATAGTCGATATTAATATTATCTAAGACCCAATCATATAACGGACGGTGGTCCTCAAATTCCAGCGTACAAATCGAATGGGTAATACCTTCTAAAGCATCTGAAATGGGATGGGCAAAGTCATACATCGGATAAATGCACCACTGGTCACCAGTTCGGTGGTGGGTGGTCCGTAGAATTCGGTATAAGACCGGATCCCGCAGGTTAAGGTTAGGCGAGGCCATATCTATCTTGGCCCGCAGCACCCGGGAACCATCAGGGAATTCACCAGCTCTCATTCGTTCAAATAAATCAAGGTTTTCTTCAACCGTACGGGTTCGGTATGGGCTATCCTTGCCTGGTTCGGTCAGGGTCCCGCGGTACTCCCTAATTTCCTGAGGACTCAAGTCACAGACATAGGCCTTGCCGGCTTTAATCAGTTCGACCGCATACTCGTAAAATTTATCAAAGTAATCAGAGGCATAAAACAATCGGTCTTCCCAATCAAAACCCAGCCAACGGACATCTGCCTTGATTGACTCGACGTACTCGACCTCTTCTTTACTGGGATTGGTATCGTCAAATCGCAGATTACACAGACCAGCGTTGGCCAAAGCCAGACCAAAATTAAGGCAGATGGATTTAGCATGCCCGATGTGCAAATAGCCGTTCGGTTCAGGCGGAAAACGGGTGTGTACCCGACCGCCATTTTTATTATTCTTCAAGTCTTCCGTAATAATATTCTGAATGAAATTAACCGGCACGGCTGGATTATTATCTGTCATCAAAGCCACACTCCTCATTAATTGGTGCAAAGACTGCTATTAATTAACAGTTGCCATGTCTAATAATTATAGTATCTATAAAAATTATAGTATCTATAAAAATAACAGGAATATTGTCCTGTTATTATATGAGTTTGCCCAACTTTTCTCTTATCTTGTTCATAACTTCAGGCTTAACCGTTCCAAACTTTTTGATAACAATACTCTGTGAAAGTGTATATATTTTATCCATTCTTACGCAGGACTTAACAAGCAAATTTCCTTCTTGCATATCCTTATTTGAAATGAGATATTATAATCCTTTGATGTGATGTTTGAAGTAACTGCTGCCACAATAATATCTTCTGTTTTTCTGTTGTAGTCATTATTTGACAAAACAAGTACCGGTCTTTTCTTACTAGAGGTTAAATCACTAAATGGTATAGGAATCAGCAATATATCTCCTTGATTATACATCATTCCATACCGCATCATCAATGTCGTTATTCCAAAAACCCATACTGCTTTCACTTACCAGCTCTAAATCTTTAAATACCTGATTATCTTTTTTTGTCTTCAAAAAACTGATAAAATTAATAACTTCCGGAATTTGGCTTTCTGGAATTTCATCTATAAGTTTTAATAAAATCTTTTTAGCGGTGTTCATATTAATAATGCCTTTCCCTCACTTATGATAAGGTTCATTCCGCAAAATCTTAAATCCGCGGTAAATTTGTTCTAAAAGAATTAACCGCATTAACTGATGGGGAAAAGTCAGCCGCGAAAAAGACAACCGTAAATCTGCCCGCTCCAGTACCTTTGGGTCAAGCCCCAGGGTGCCACCGATAACCCAATTAATCTCACTTTGCCCCCGCAACATAGTTGCCTGCAGCCAGAGTGCCAGTTCCTCGGAGGTAAAGCTTTGCCCCTGACGGTCCAGGGCCACGACTACTCCGGTACCAGGTGACCCGAGATACTTTAAAATTCCCTCACCTTCCCTGGCCAAAACTATCTGCTCTTCGGCTGAGGAAGCCCCTTCCGGAATTCTTTGATCTGGTATTTCGACCAGCTGCACCCGGGTATAAACCTGCAGACGTTTAACATATTCGGCTACGCCTTCTCGCAGGTACTTTTCTTTTAGCTTACCGACAGTGATGAGACGAATTAACATCAGGATATCCTTCCTAAACCAAAGGTTTAGTGTCATTATAACAAAGAGTAGGATAGGGGGACAGGTTTACTGTCCCGGTGAGAAAGTTAATCGGTAGTATGGAGACAGGGGGGACAGGCTAACTGTCCAGGTGATCGTGAAGAAACGAAGAGTGAAAAAAGAATGGAATAATGGATTTCCATAATCTGCGGCCGAACTATAATTTTGGAAGCAAAAGAACCGTCAGACTGCTTCCTTTAATCGGGGGAAGCAAAAGGGCCGTCCTCTTCTTCCTTACCCCTCAAGGCGGCCCAATATGACCGGGATTACCATTTCCTCATAGGCGTCTCGGCCAATCGCTCTTTTCTCCCGAATCACTTTGACCTGAACGGTATCTCCGACTTGATGTTGGGAGATAGCGGTCCGAATTTCTTCAGCGGTCCGGATTACCTGATCATCAACGGCAATGATAATATCCATATGGCGCAGGCCGGCTTTATCCGCTGGACTAGTCGGATGAACCTCTATCACGACACCATAGTCCACCGGCAGATGGTAATAGGCCGCTGCTTCTGCCGTGACTTCTCCCTTTAAGGTCACGCCAAGGGCCGGCCGAACGACCTCTTTATGTTGAATCAAGGAGGCAATGACTTGCTTAACCTGATTGCTGGGGATGGCAAACCCCATTCCTTCAAACCCGGGCATGGCAATCTTGACTGAGTTGATACCAATAACTTCTCCTCGGCTATTAATCAGGGCACCGCCACTGTTGCCGGGGTTAATCGCCGCATCAGTTTGCAGCAAGGGATAAGCACTACCTTCATCACCGCTGAGTTTTCGGTTGATGCCGCTGATTACGCCGACAGTAACGGACCGGGCAAACCGCATACCCAGAGGATTGCCAATGGCCACGGCTGTTTCTCCGACACTAACCCGATCAGAATCACCAAACGTAGCAGCAATTAAATTAGGGGCTTTGACCTGGAGAACCGCTAAGTCAGTGTGGGAATCCTTGCCGATTATTTCCGCGGGAATCTCCCGGCCGTCAGCCAGGGTTACCAAAATTCGGCTTGCCCCCTCGACCACGTGGTTGTTCGTCACAATATACCCATTTTGGGCATCGAAAATCACCCCTGACCCGGTTACCTCATCCCCGGTCCGTGATAACAGCCCGTCAGTCGGAATACTAGTAATTCCGGTTACCGCTGGAGACATTTTCTGGGCAATGGACACCACCGGATTAGCGGCTTGTTTCTCGGCTTCTTGGTTTACTAATTTTGGCGTTATAGAACCAGAGGAATTAAAAAGGTTGATTTGCGGCTTCTTTTGGACTTCCGGTAAGGCTTGAAGCAACCAGCCGGCCGCGATAATCAACCCCGCTGCGACTAAAACTAGCGGTAAAAAACGATGTTTCTTGCCCGCTGGTTGTTTCCCGGGTGCTTGATTTTTCTCTTGTTCCAACATTACCACCTGCCTCACTAAATTAAAATGTTTAGATTATTATAGAGTCAAGCCAAATGCGCTATTAGTTTGCCCATTTATTGATCAGAAAAATAACCCGAGTGACTTTATTCAATCACTCGGGTACACAGCTCAACCATAGATCACAACAACTTAATGATAGGAAATAGGCTAGATCAATTGAAGAT
>JAAZDI010000143.1 GCA_012512295.1 Syntrophomonadaceae bacterium | reverse complement strand
TTCGACTCGCCCGACCGGCTTTTCCCCCAACTGCTCCAGAAAAGCGTTGACTTTGGGATCATACGAGATGCCCAGCATGGGGACCCCGAGAGCAGCGGCAAAGATCAGAGAGTGCAGCCGCATCCCGACCAGGAGGTCAAACGTGGCTAATTCCTGCATCACTTCCTGGACGGATAGGCGTTCCTCGATGATCCGAGACGGGTATTGCATTTGGCCGACGATGTCCCTGGTTGCCGCTAAGTCATCCGGGTAATGCAGCGGAACAAAGACAACCTCCCAGCCCTGTTCGGTTAGATAATCTGCTGCCTCGGCCACGGCGGCTTTAAAGCCGGTCATTCCCTGCCAGTTGCGGAGAGCAAAACCGATCCGTCGGCGGGTCCCGGTAGCTGTCCCTGCCGATATATCTGGAGCTATAGCTGCATCTGATTCAATATATGAAGTAGTAGCTGAAGCTATAGCTGAATCGGTCGTTAAAGCAGAAGCGGCAGCTGAAGCTGAAGCGTTAGTTGTCGGTAAAAATAAACTGTTCTCGGTCTTTATCCCAGTCTTTTTCTCGGTTAAGCCGGCGGCTGCCCGCATGCCGAGTACGGGATCGGCGGTGACGTAGGCCGGGGGTTTGGTTATTCCCAGGTTTTTTAATTCGTTCAGTGAATCCTGATCCCTCACCGTGATTAACCGCACCCGATTGGCAATCACCCGCGTGAGCCAGCGTGCCCAGGGTCGGCGAATAGGGCCTATCCCCTGTGCGTAAAACATAACTGGCCGACCCAAAATCAGGGCGAGGGTTACTACACCCAGATAATACAGGATGCTCCGCCAACTGGTGACATCCTGCAGCAGGCTGCCGCCCCCGCTGATTAATAGGTCGGCCCGTTTTAAAGTCTGAATAAGACTGATCGGGTTGAACCGACTAACAGCAGCTACCCCGTGCAACTCCTGGGTTCGCCGGGGCGAAGCGGATAAGACGACTATATTAATTTCGGGCTTGAGCTCCCGTAAGGTCCCGGAAATTGCGGCTAACAAAGCTTCATCGCCGGCGTTGTCAAAGCCATAGTAGCCGGATAGAACTATGGTTTTCACGGAGTAATCTCCTAATCTGTTATTTTGTCAATATCTGTTATTTTGTTAATCTTCCTAGGAATTAGTACTACTATTAGTATTATAGCGAAGTAATAGTTTCCCGGCAAATAAACAAATCAAGGGTATGCCAATGCACCCCCTGACTAACCGAGACATTCGTTATTCGGGTCCTACGCCGCTAGTCTCCGTTATATGTCTTACGTTAAACTTTCCACGTTACGCGGAATAACTGATACAAGAGTCCACTATCACCAGCCTTGCTTCCTTATCTGTTAAACTAAAAATCTTCCTTATTTCTTCCCCCGGATCAAGGCCACCAGCTCTCGCATTTCATCATCCTTGGCCACCCAGTAACTCAAGCCATTGATGGTCTGTGGCCGGCCGGGGAGTATGTGCGTTTGAAACTGATCCGGGCTGGCTCCTTTGAGGGCATTGGCCACCCGGAGCATTCCGGAAACAGGCATATTGGTCTCAATGCAATCTCTAAAGTTGCCAATTAATTGAGGGGCCTTTATTAGGTTATCCAGGGTTAAAAACTGCTCTTTAGCGGCTTGAATAAAGTGCTGTTGCCGTTCGATTCGGCCAATATCGCCCAGCCCATCGGAACGAAATCGGACATAGGCCAGGGCATCGTGTCCATCCAGTTTTTGAAGGCCTGGTTTCAGGTTTATCCCTTCTTTAGGATAGTACATTCGCTTTTCAACATCTAGAGAAATTCCGCCAAGAAGGTCAATCAGTTGCTCAAACCCCTTGAAGTCTGTTTTTATAAAGTAGTCAACCGACGTATCGAGCAGGTCCTCCACGGTTTTTTCCAGCAGTGCTACTCCCCCATAAGCGTAGGCATGATTTATTTTCTGTTTGCCATAACCGTCAATACTGACCCGAGTGTCCCGCGGGATCGAGAGCAAATGGATGTCATTATTGCGGAAATTGATGCTAGCCAGGACGATGGTGTCGGATCTTCCCCGTTCATTGGCTCGGTTGTCAGTCCCGACCAATAGAATGTTAACTTGATTCTTTCCTTCTAGGCCAGTCACCAATGACACTATGCTGGGTGCTCCAAAACGACTGGCTGTCCACTCATAGCCGCTCAATAAGCCTGCTAGCATTATTAGGATAAGGACAACCCGCCATAGCGGAGAGATTTTCCGCCTCATCTGTTTTCGCTCCATTCGACTGGGGTAGGGTTGGTGATAAGTACTGTTCAGCGCCGCCAACCCCGATTCGGCAGCTCTAGTGGGGCCTGGGTTTCGTCGCCTTTTATCCTGGTCATTCTCTTCATGGAACATAAAACTCACCTCATAATTGGGACATGGGGACAGGTTTACTGTCCCGGAAGTAGGGCACCTTATAAAAGCAATAAAATTAGAGTTAATAAGGCATCTTTCTAAGCAAATATTTCGACAGGTTTTGCCAATTACCTGATCCTTAGCCTAAAATAAAATATGCGCGCTGAGGTATTACCTATGTTACGCTAACTCCGAACCGCAAAAAATTTCAGGAAACTTGTTTAAGATAATTCGAGTATTACAAATTATAACTGTGACCCTCAAAATCCGACTATCTAATTCGTATCTTTATTAAGATGGAACATCACATAGTATAACGCTGAATCTGGTTCGCAGGGAACAGGCTCGCCGGAGAAAAAACTGGTAAAGCTTTATCTAGTCTAAGTTTAGCCAGGCCGAGTTAAGATGAGATGGTCGGGATTATGATAATGCAAGTCGGGACAATATAGTCGGGATAATATAAATGGGCATGAGATTGAATGTCGTCGTGTTCGTAACCTATGGCCCGCGGTGGTCGGGATTAGATAAAAGGTCAAGACGGGCAAAGAGTTTAAGAAGGCAAGGATACTGTTCCTAGGCATCCGAGCTCGAATGGGATAAAGCACAGGCTGGCAAGGACGAGGCAAAGAAGAGGCAATGACGAGACACGACGTTGGCTCTCGGACAAAAGCGTGAGGAGTTAAAGATTTAACCGTTTTTAAGATTTTCTACACGACTTATTTGTTTCGCCAACGGATATAGGACCGTATCCGCGGCCGGCCAAAAGAACCGTCCCTATGGCCGGCCGCGTGGCAGTTAGACGCGGCCGACTTCGTTTACGGCTTTGTCCAGGGTGGCGTCATAGGCTTGAACTACTTTTTGGTTGGCCTCGTATGCGCGGAAGGCTTCAATAAGACTGACCATTTCCTGGATTGGATTGACGTTAGACTTTTCTAAAAAACCAACCCGAATTGCTGGTTGCGGCAGGTCTTCTGGGACAAGTTCACCTTCACCTGGGTAAAATAGGCTGTCGCCTTGTTTGCGCAACTGGGTATAGTCGGCAAAAGTCACCACCCGAAGACGGTCAAGGTACTCCCCGTTAATGAAGATCTCGCCAGTTTCACTTATTTCCAGCATGTCCTCCGACTCAAACGCTGGATCAAGAACGACGGGGCCAGACTCGGCCAGAACCGGGAACCCCTCTCCGTTTACTAAAACGCCGGCCGGGTTTAAAGTGAAAGAACCGTTGCGGGTATACCGTTCTCCGGCCGGGGTCTCAAGCACAAACATCCCTTCCCCGACCAGAGCTAGATCAAATTTATGGCCGGTGAATTGAAAAGTGCCATTTTCCTGCCAGGTGCGGACCTCGTCAACAACGGCACCGGTATTGAGGGTGCCAACCACGGGCGGAGCCCCCGCTAACATAGCCCTTAAGGCGTCGGCCGCGGTATTGTCGCTGTTCAAGTTGGCGATAGCCGCCATTACGCCTTGATCACTCCGGTCGTTAATTCGGTACAGCAGTTGTTCAGGAAAACTACGGTAGGCGATGTTATCCTTTTTAAACCCAGTCGTATTAACGTTAGCCAGGTTATTCGCAATTACATCGTTCCGCGCTGCCTGGGCCATCATCCCACAACCGGCTGTATATAATCCCCTTAACATACTCTCACCTCAATTAGGCTCCGATTCCATTGGAGACAGATTTAATTCCGGGCACTAGATTCATCGACCCCAGAGCAATGCCGGTGCCTCTAGCCACACATGAAATAGGATCGTCAGCTATGTGAATGCTCAGCTTAGTTTCCTGAGAGAGCAGGGTATCCAGTCCGTTTAAAAGGGATCCGCCGCCGGTCATGACGATACCTTGGTTTATGATATCGGCCGCCAGTTCCGGCGGAGTTTTTTCCAAAACTTCCATAACGGCCATAACCACTGCTTCTACTGGTTCTTGAAGGGCAATATAGCTCTCCCGTGCCTTAATAGTAATTACCTTAGGCAAGCCACTGACTAGATCCCGGCCTCGAATATCAAGGGACTCGTCCTCTTTGCGCCCGCGCGGATAAGCGGTACCGATTTTAATTTTAATTTCCTCGGCGGTACGTTCTCCGATCATCAAGTTATACTCCCGCCGAATATAACGAATGATGGCTTCATCAAAGTGGTCACCACCAATGCGCAGCGATTTATTACACACAATGCCGCCCAGAGACAATACCGCGATATCTGTGGTTCCGCCTCCGATATCAACAACCATATTGCCGGTTGCTTCTGAAATATTGATCCCGGCCCCTAGGGCGGCAGCCAGCGGCTCCTCGACCAACCAGGCCCGGCGCGCCCCGGCCTGTAAGGCAGCCTGGAGAACTGCCCGTTCCTCGACGCTGGTAACCCCAGTAGGAATACATACTAGGACCCGAGGTTTAAAAAACATCCGTTTGCCGCAGGCTTTTTGAATAAAATACCGCAGCATTCGTTCGGTTACATGGTAATCAGCAATTACTCCATTCCGCATTGGGCGGATTGCGATAATGTTACCAGGGGTTTTCCCCAGCATCCTGCGGGCCTCTTCCCCTACGGCAATGATTTTCTCGGTATTTTTTTCAATTGCTACCACTGATGGTTCATTTAATACAACGCCTTTACCTTTAATGTAAACTAAAACGCTAGCTGTCCCCAGGTCAATCCCTATGTCTTCCCCGAAGTTTACCATTAATATTTCTCCCTTATTATGGTCATTGGTTAAAAAGCATAATTTAACCAATTTATTATTCTACATATATACTGGAAATCCTCTTTATTATTGCATTTCTTTTAAATTATTCATTCCTTCGATACTTTCGCCGGGTAGCTTCCCCGCCTCGAATATGCCGTTCTGCCTTATTATGTTCTAAAATCAGCCGTACTTGATAAGCTAACTCAGGGTTAATCCGGGGCAGACGTTCAGTGACATCTTTATGCACAGTACTTTTGCTTACACCGAATAAATCGGCGGTTTGACGAACGGTTGCGGTTGTTTCGAGGATATAATTGCCTAATTCTAAAACCCGATCCCGAATATAGTCTTGCATTTCAGTAGCCTCCTCCTGGCGTACGCCGAGTAGGTGGTGCTAATTTTTATAATCTATATATATGTATATGGAGGAGGAATGAGTACGGGTTTAAATTTAATGACCAATCTGTCTGATTTCCACTCCTTGATAATAGTATTGAATTATTTCCTCGTGGTTTTTGCCTGCTTTAGCTTGCCCTTCTGCTCCATACTGACAAAGCCCAACTCCATGTCCATAACCTCGGGTAGTGAAAGTCACTTTTTCTGAATCGGTTACCCAGGATAATTGGGTTGAATTCAAATTTAAGCGATTACGGAATTCGGTTGCTGATATTACATGTGATCCCACCCGAATTGTTTTCAGACGACCAGTAGGACTTTTGGCTTCTGCCTGGATTAGGGGGCTATGTTTTGTGCTTTTATTTGTCTTGCCCGCTGCCGGCAGCATGATTGGAAATTGTAAACGCTCTTCAACCTCGGCCCAGGTAAGGGTTAGCTG
>JAAZDI010000142.1 GCA_012512295.1 Syntrophomonadaceae bacterium | reverse complement strand
GTGTTGAGCCTAATCAATTACAATTATGCTTTTCCAGCCCAGTAAGCCCATGGGTTAACTTTAGCCGCTTCCTTAACTTTTGATACAAAAACCGGGCAAGATTACTCCTTGAGTCAACTGTTTAAAGCACAAAGTAATTATGTGGCCATCTTATCTGACTTAATTAAACGGCAAATAAGGCTAAGACAGATCCCGTTAATCAATGAATTTATCGCGATTAAACCAGATCAGGATTACTATATTGCGGATAAATGCCTAGTGGTGTATTTTCAAATTTACGAATACACTGCCTATGTTGAGGGGTTCCAATTCTTTCCGATCTCAGTTTATGAAATTGCCAGTATAATTGAAGAAGACAGCCCGTTGGGCCGGATGATTCCAGATTATTAGGTTCCAGCCTAAGCCTGACTTAGAAGCTAAGCAACGGCGGCGAGTTAGAAATTTAGGGTTGACAATGACCGTTAACTATGGTTAAATAAATTTTAAACTAGATTGTATACATCGTTCATTAAATCACTTAAATTACTTTTGTAGAGAGGAGGCAGGTCAGAAAGGTTATGCAGGATATGTAGGATGGGAGTTTAGTCTAAGACAATTTAAAAAGTAGGATGGTTAGGACGGTAGGAAATAAGGATGCCACATAATCCCTGCTTTACTCTGTGCTTTTTCAGAGGGAAACGGGAAATTTGGCGATTCTTAAAACTCCTAGGGGAGTTTTTTTTATTGTCCTGATTAGCTGATACGACAAAATTAGGAGGGACAAAAATGAGGGGTTTATTAGGTAATAGAAAAAAAGTGAGCGGATTAGGCAAAGTAGTTTTGGTTGTGGTTGCGCTAACGTTGTTAGGCACCTTGGCCGGGTGCAGCGGATCAGCCGGGAATAACCAAGGGCAAGGGGTAGAGCTTAGACTGGCCCATTTCTTCCCCAGTACTCACCCTGTTGAAGTGGAGCTAATCAAACCCTGGGCAAAAGCGATTGAAGAAGCCACTAACGGCAAGGTACATATAACCAGTTACCCGGGCGAAACCTTGCTGCCAGCGAATGGGATCTATGACGGCGTAGTTAATGGCATTGCCGATATCGGTTTATCTTGTTTTTCGTACACTAGAGGCCAATTCCCCGTTTTAGAGGCTTTCGAGCTACCCGGAATCATCTATAAAAACTCAAAGGTGGCCAGTAAAGTCGCTTGGGAAGGCATCCAACAACTTAACCCCAAAGAGGTGCAGAACACCAAGTTAATGATGGTCTTCACTACCGGTTCGGGTGACTTATTCACCAAATCACCAGTCCGCAACCTGAACGATTTGCGGGGCTTAGAAGTTAGAGCCACTGGATTGAGCGCCAAAACGCTGCAGCAATTAGGGGCGACTCCGGTCGCAATGTCCCAGGCTGAGGCCTATGAAGCTTTATCCAAGGGTGTGGTTAACGGCAATCTTGGGCCGATCGAGATCTTACAGGGCTGGCGGCAGGCGGAAGTAACTAAGTTTATCACCAAAACCCCGTTCTTATATAACACTCTATTTTTTGTAACCATGAATCTAGATAAGTGGAATTCCCTGGACCCGGAAACACAGCGGGCCATCGAAACGGTTAATGCCAAGTTTTTTGAAGAGGTCGCAATTGGGTTGTGGGATAAACAAAACGAAGCAGCTTTAAAATGGGCGACTGAACAAAATGGAATGCAAGTTATCGATTTGACCCCGGCCGAGACCGAGCTTTGGAGCAACCGCGTTAAACCAATCCAGGATGAATTCGTGAATAACCTGAACCAACAAGGATTGAACGGCCAGGAGGCCCTGGACACGGTAAAGCAGTTAGCGGACAAATATAACCAGCTTTATTAGCTCAATAAGACAAACAAGGTTAAAGCCAGTTATTTTGTTATCGCTAATTATGCGGAGAATGGGGAGGGTTAAGCATGAAAAAAATTATTCAAATGATAGCTGGGATAAGTCGTCAACTGGATATATTGGCCGGCATATGTCTGACGGGCGTAATGGTTTTGGTGGTTGCCAACATTTTGATGCGCTCACTTTTCAATCAGCCTATTTTAGGGACTTACGATGTGGTTGGTTTATTAACGGCCCTGGGGATTGGTTTCGCCCTGGCTAATTGTGCGATATTAAATGGTCACATTGCGGTGGATTTTGTCGTAGACCGTTTGCCGATTAAGCTCCAGGTACCGGTTGATATCTTGGTCGACCTAATCGGGTTCGGGTTTTGGGGTTTGGCGGCCTGGCATGTTGGGGCATATGCGAAGGTGCTGGCCACCAACGGGGTTGTCTCGGCCACGGCCCAAATCCCCCTGTATCCGATCGTTTACCTGATTGCTTTCAGTCTAGCGGGGCTTTCCCTGGTTCTGCTGGCCAGGTTAATTAATTCACTGGCTAAGGCTGTTGCCGGGGTATCGATGGAAAAACTCGCTTGGTCAGTTGAATTATCAGATGACTCAGCAAGGAAGGCGGTCAGATGAGTTCATTATTCATAGGGATTATTGGCTTGGCTGTCTTTTTCATCCTGATCATGCTGCGAATGCCGATTGCTTACGCTATGGCCTTGGTCGGTTTTGTCGGATTTAGCTTGCTGACTTCAATTTCAGTCGGTTTTAACATGGTGGCTAAGGAAATTTTCAACACTTTCTCTTCTTATTCGTTGAGTGTGATCGCGATGTTTGTTTGGATGGGATTTCTGGCCTATTACTCGGG
>JAAZDI010000141.1 GCA_012512295.1 Syntrophomonadaceae bacterium | reverse complement strand
GTACCGCTTGGCAATGCTGACGACCAAACGCAGATTAGCCTCAGCTAATCGCCTCTTGGCTTCCTCATCACCTTTTTCCATTCGTTTCGCTAGCTCTATTTCTTCTTCCCCGGCCAATAAGGGTACCCGACCAATTTCTTTTAAATACATCCGGACCGGATCATCAATGCCTATTCCTTCAGGAACCGAGAGATCCACTTCAATATCCTCCGGGTGAGGCTCTGCTTCCGTGGTTTCCAAGGCTTCAATTTCCCCGTTTTCCGAGGTAATTGCCACACCCATTCCGCCCAGGTGCTCGTAAACCTCCTCTATCTGATCAGTACTCAATTCAATTCCCTGGAGGGCATCCATAATCTCACGGTAAGTAAGTTTACCCCGTTTCTTTCCTTTTTGGATCAGGTTCCTGACTGCCTCTATTCTTTGCTGTTCCTCTTTCCCTTTCATAGCCTCTTCCCCCCTTTTCGAGGTAATTAGTGGAAACTCTCCCTGATCATCATTGCTTTAATCTTTTCCAATTTCTTAGCCAGGGCTAAACTACGCTGCAAATCGCCTGCCTGACCAGCCTGACTAAGCTCTAGCTGTATCTTTTCCAATTCCTTCCGATACCTATTCTGATTTATAGTATATATATAATCCTGAACCGCTTTTTCTTTTTGCCACTCATTAAACACCGGGAAAGAGGAATCTTCTAGATAAATCTTTAGCAATAGATCACGAACTGAATCATTGCCGAACTCCTCCAATAAACTTGCCAGGGATACAATACCTTGTCCTTCTCTTGACCCTTCAAGACGCATAGAAGCTATTACATCACGGCAAGCTTCCGCAATTTGACGCAATTCTGAGTTAGCAAACAATTCTAGACCGTATTCCTTCTCAACCCGTTGGAACAGTTTAAAATCTTCGAGCATAAGGCGGAGCAGGTTGCGTTCTGCAAGTTCCCAGGCAGAAACATTGTTGATTAACTGTCCATTTTTAGTATGGACAGTATTTGTATTTTTATCCAGTTGTCTCCTACCCCTTCTCGTCTTCACCAAATTTTTCCGAAATTCTTCCCGAATAAACGCTTCCGGCACCTGCAAGGCAACAGATAGTTTTTCAAAATACTCTTGGCGCTCTAACTCACTATCACACTGCTGTAAATCTTCCCAAAACTCCGCAAGAAAACCAATTTTTTCTTCGGCAGTACGCAAGTTCGCTTTTAACAAGAGATTTTGCAGTTTGTAGGTAAAATAATCCTGTGCTCGCCCAACTAAATTTCGGAAGTAGTCAACTCCCTGTTTTTAAATAATTTCGTCTGGGTCTTTATCCTCAATCTGGGAAACTATCCGCACCCTACCGCCTAGGCTTCTGATTAGTCCACTAGCCCGTAAAGCAGCGACCTGTCCGGCGGTGTCTGTATCATAAGCCAGAATTACCTCCGGGGCATAACGAAGAATAAGCTGAATTTGAGAGACAGTTAAGGCTGTCCCCATAGAGGCAACGACATTGTTGATTCCATGCTGATGGCACATTAAAGCGTCTACATAACCTTCGACGATTACTGCTTGCTGTTGCGTCTGGATTGATTGTCGGGCTAAATGCAGCCCAAACAGTATTTTTCCTTTATCAAAAAAACGATTCTCTGGCGAGTTCAGATACTTCGGATTATCTTGGCCTATAGCCCGGCCGCCAAACCCAACCACCTGACCGGTATGATCAGATATCGGAAATATCAGCCGGTGGCGAAAACGATCATAGTACCCACCACCACCACTGCGAGCCACAACCAATCCATTGCGTTCTAATTCAGCCGGGGAAAACCCTTGCCGGGTCAGATAGTTTAATAAAGCATTCCAACTCTGAGGGGCATACCCTAATCGGAATTTAATGATACTATCTTGATTAATTCCGCGCTGGGCTAAATATTCT
>JAAZDI010000140.1 GCA_012512295.1 Syntrophomonadaceae bacterium | reverse complement strand
CTGCTGTAATCCTTTGCCGGGGGACACCATTGTCGGCTATATAACGCGGGGGAGAGGGATTTCCGTCCATCGCGCTGATTGTCCCAACCTTCAAGGCTATTTGAGTAATGAGCCGGAGCGAATAATTGAGGTTTCTTGGAACGCCCAGGAACAACCAGGTTATCAAGTGGAAATAGAGGTAAAGGCTATTGATCGTCCGAGGCTCACCACGGATGTCATGAATACCATCGCCGATTCCCGAATTCCCATTAATTCAGTTTATGCTCGGGCCAATAAGCAGAAAATGGCCACAATTAACCTAACTTTAGAGATTCCCAATGTAGACCATTTACAATCAATTCTCCAAAAAATTAAACGGGTTAATAATGTAATGGAGGTCAGGCGTGTCTTGCCAACATAGACCATTGAAAAAATAATATCGAGGTGGCGATTGATTGCGGGCAGTAGTTCAGCGGGTGCGTGAGGCTCGGGTAACGGTTGATGATGAGTTAATCGCGAGCATTGGTGAGGGACTGGTGGTCCTACTGGGGGTGAAACATGGGGACAATTCTAGCGATGTACAATACCTGGTCGATAAAATAGCTAATTTAAGGGTATTTGAAGATGATAACGGCAAAATGAATCTGTCAGTCCTCGAATTATCGAAAGAGGTGCTAGTGGTTTCTCAGTTTACCCTTTATGGTGACTGTCGTAAAGGACGCCGACCAAGCTTTACAGAGGCCGCCGAGCCCACAGAAGCTAATGCTTTATACCAGCAATTGGTAGAAGGCTTAACGAATTTGGGGCTTAAGGTTCAGACCGGTCAGTTTCAAGCTCGGATGCTGGTTGAGATATTTAATGATGGGCCGGTCACTTTACTTTTGGATAGCTCGCGAATGATATAATTTAATAATCCGATAAATAAGGCTAAGATAATAAGGTTAAGCAGCGGAGGTAAAAATAATGATTCTGTTGGGTATGGAAGTAGGGCAATTAGGGACAAATTGCTATATTGTTGGTTGTGAGGAAACTCGTGAAGCAGCGGTCATTGATCCTGGGGGGGATGCCTTAAAAATATTAAAGTTTTTGGAGCGTAATAATCTAAAATTAACGCATATCATCAATACCCATGGTCATATTGATCATATTGGGGGTAACCGAGCCCTAAAAGATCAAACTCAAGCTGAGTTAATTATCCATGAAGAAGATGCTTCAATGCTTACTAGTGCCGGCCGTAATCTGTCCCTCTTTTCCGGCATGGTCATGAGCGGGCCGGCCGCAGACCGGACGGTTAAAGAAGGTGATAAGATCAAAGTTGGCAATACCGTGGTGTTAGAGGTTATTCATACCCCCGGCCATACTCCCGGCGGGATGTCTCTTAAGTTGGAAGTAGATGGTAAGAACATCTTATTTGTCGGCGATACCCTTTTTAACGGCAGTATCGGCCGCACTGATTTCCCAGGCGGCTCATATCGGCAATTAATTGAATCAATTCAACAAAAGATAATGGTGTTTCCTGATGAGACCGAGGTTTACCCGGGGCATGGTCCAGGCACTACAGTTGGCTTTGAGCGTAAGAGCAATCCGTTTTTGGTATAATAAATCGTGTGTTAAAATCATTAGATCAGAAAGGGGTTTTCTTAAATGTTAGATATTGAGAGCATCGAATTGTTTATAGCTTCATTATCAGAAGAAGACCTCAAAGATGAGGAAGACGAAATCGCTCCTAATAAAGCGAACAAAGAAGTTGAGAACAAGGAATAGGAATTGGATACGTGGGCCACGGGGAGGACAGTTTCCCTGTCCCGGGTAGTTTGCTTCCAAAATACAATTTATTGAGTCCTTATTTAAAGTATAGAAAAGTGGGAGATAACTATGTTTGGCTTAAGAAACGAGGTTTAATTTTGAAACTACGGGTTAAAGCACCAAAAGAATACTATTTTAAAGTGGTGGCGGACCTAGTCCGTCTTTTCTTTCCTCGGGTAGAAATTATCGGCTTAGTTGACCAAAGGCTGGACGATTTATTTAATCCAGCAGCGGGGGAGGAAGAAATCCATCAGGGTGAAGGACTGCTGAGTTTTGCAGAAGTAATCAAAACAGATAGAGTAGAGAAAGAAACAGATGAGGAGCGGGAGAACGCGGTATTAGATCCAGACAGTCGGACCTTAGTCGTTTCGCTGCAGTTGGCGGGCAAAAGGGCAGTGGCTCGGGTGCTGATTCCGAAACTAATTCCTGGGGATGAGTCGGTTAATGTACGCCGTCGTCTAATCCGGCGCGCTACTTTACAGGTGTTGGAAGAAATCACCGGCCATTCGGCCGGACCCTGGGGAATCCTAACGGGCATCCGACCCACTAAGATTGTGCATCGTCGCCTAGATCAGGGCTGGGGAGCAGAACGAGTGGCGGATGAATTATGCCGGGACTACCGGCTTGAACCAACCAAGGCCAAATTGCTGGTACAAGTAGCCCAACGGCAGCGGCCATTTCTTCTATCCAGGGCGGCAGCCAGCCGGTTGGTTAGCGTATACATTGGCATTCCTTTTTGTCCTACCCGCTGTTTGTATTGCTCCTTTCCTAGTTATCCCTTGCCCCGAAACGGCCAGATAGTGGAGGCTTTTTTGCAGGCCTTGCTCCAAGAGATTCAGCACGTGGGAGCCGAGCTCCAGCATCAGGGAATAGGGGTTCAGTCGATTTATGTGGGTGGAGGCACCCCGACCTCGCTGACCGCTGATCAGTTGCGGCAGCTATTATTTGCGTTGCGAGAGAACCTGCCTTTCTCTAGAATCATGCAGCCGCAAGCAACCAAAACAAACTTAGGCGAAATTTACCGGAAAAATGAGGTCACACCAACCGGAGAACCTCCTCTTACCCAGATTGGTGAATTCACCGTCGAGGCCGGGCGGCCAGATACTTTAGATCAGGCGCGGTTAACCGTTATGCAAGAAGCCGGGGTCAATCGGCTTAGTATTAATCCCCAAACCATGCAGGATAAGACTCTGCGTTTAATAGGTCGGCCACATTCGGCGGCAGATACCGAGCACGCCTTCGAGTTAGCGCGTCGGTTTGGTTTTTCCTTTATCAATATGGATGTGATACTAGGGCTACCAGGAGAAACGAGCAGTGATGTAGCGGTTACCCTGGAGAAGATCGGCCAACTTGGACCAGAGAATCTTTCCGTGCATACTCTGGCCATCAAGCGTGCCTCCCGCTTGAATGAGCAGCGCGAACAGTGGGTCCTGCCCGGGGTGGAGGAGGTTGAAGCCATGGTTCAAATCAGCCAGGCAGCAGCGGTGAGTCAGGGAATGGAGCCTTATTATCTTTACCGCCAAAAGCATATTTTGGGTAATCTAGAAAACGTCGGCTATTGCCGACCGGGTTGGGAGAGCGTTTATAATATTCAGGTGATGGAAGAGCGGCAGACAATCATTGGTTTGGGGGGCGGCGCCGGCTCAAAGTGGGTTAATCCGGCGGATTGGACCCTAACCAATACCTATAACTCAAAAGATCCTCTAGACTATATCCAGCGGATTGATGAGATCATTCGCAAGAAAATTGACAGAATTCAAGGTCTGAGTTAGAATACATCGTAGTTATTTACTTAGCTAACCGTCCCTGCCTCGAGGACATAACGACCTAGGCAAATAGTTTTTTTATTAATAAGTGATCTAGGCTATATCTTTAAACAGCCAGGAACAGGAGCAGTAAGCCGGAGTCAGAAGCTTTTACAGGGAGAGAATGTCGTGACTGCAAGCATTCTCAGAGCTTTCCGCTGAAGAACACCTGGGAGCTGGTCCTTTGAAAATAAACGTCCAGGTTAATGAGTAGAAGGACCCGGATCGCTACCGTTATCAGCTTAATAAGGGGGATAACTGTCTGGTTATCCAAACAGGGTGGCACCGCGAGAGAAGCCTTTCGTCCCTGCACGAACTAATCCATTGTGCGAGGAAGAGGGGCTTATTCTATTGGAGGTGATTTCATGCTGGTTAATCGACCCCGCGGCACAAATGATATTTTGCCCGGCCAAGCGGAGAAATGGCAGTATTTGGAGGAGCAGATCCGACAAATATGTTTTGAATACGGATTTAGCGAGATTCGAACCCCCATCTTTGAGCAGACCGAGCTGTTTCAACGGGGAGTAGGGGAAACCACTGATGTAGTGGAAAAAGAAATGTATACCTTTCTGGATAAAGGAGAAACCAGCTTAACCCTACGGCCGGAAGGGACCGCATCAACTGTGCGGGCTTTCGTGGAAAATGGCCTGTATGGACAGCCGTTGCCACTTAAGCTGTACTACCTGGGGCCAATGTTTCGCTATGACCGGCCTCAGGCGGGTCGTTTTCGGCAGTTTCACCAGTTTGGGGTAGAGGTTTTAGGTTCTCGGGATCCGTTGCTCGATGCCGAAGTAATGATCATGGCCATGGACCTTTACCAACGACTGGGCTTAAGCAACCTGGAACTGCATCTTAACAGTGTCGGCTGTCCCGTCTGTCGTCAACAGCATCGCTCAGCCCTGCGACAATTTCTGGTTCCTCGGGAGAATGCGTTGTGCGACAACTGCCGTCGCCGTTTGGAACGCAACCCGATGCGAGTGCTTGATTGCAAGGGCGAAAAGTGTCAGGAAGCCAGCGCTGGTGCCCCCGTCACCCTGCACCACCTCTGCCCGGATTGTGCCGGACACTTTCGGGTAGTCAGAGAGGCCTTGGATGAGTTGGCGATTCCTTATGTCGTAAATGAACGACTGGTGCGGGGTTTAGATTATTATACTCAGACAGCTTTTGAGATAATTGTCCCCGGGATCGGCGCGCAAAATTCAATTGGCGGCGGTGGCCGGTATGATGGGTTGGTTGAGGAAATTGGCGGTCCGCCAACTCCAGGGGTTGGTTTCGCTCTGGGGTTGGAGAGAATTCTCCTGGCTTTGGAGCTTCAGGGAGTAGAATTACCAACGGGAAGCCAATTAAACATTTTTGTCTGTACTCTAGGGGCTGAGGCCCGAAAAACAGCTTTCGAGCTGATGACTCGACTGCGCCGGCTGGGCTTGGCTGTGAATATGGATTACCTGGGACGAAGCTTAAAAGCCCAGATGAAGCAGGCTGGCAAAAGCGGGGCCCAGTTTGTCGTTATTGTTGGGGGAGAAGAGCTGGAACGACAGGCTGTTACCGTGCGGGATATGACAGCCGGCCAGCAGACGGAGGTTGCTCTAGTGGATATCGGAGAGTTCATGGCCGAAAGGCTCGAAGGCAATGTCCGGCTTTTCTCTAGACGCCGGGCCTTAAAAATTAAATAAGTAAACCTGTCCTCGTGCCCCATGTTGCCTAAAGCAGATCAAATTTTTAAATAGGAACTAAGGAGTGTAAGGAAGATGGCAGAAGCATTGTTAGGTTTAAAACGGACGCACTGTTGCGGGGATCTTTCCGTAAGTGAAGCTGGCCAGTCTGTTTGTCTCATGGGTTGGGTCCAGACTAGACGCGACCACGGCGGGTTGATTTTTGTTGATTTACGAGATCGGTCGGGTCAGGTGCAAGTTGTTTTTAGTCCGCAAGTCGATCCAATTGCTTTTAATAAAGCAGAAACAGTCCGCAG
>JAAZDI010000139.1 GCA_012512295.1 Syntrophomonadaceae bacterium | reverse complement strand
TTCGACTGTCAGCGAAGAATCAAATAATAAAATGGGTTAAACATAAATGAAATGATATAATTTCGGAGGGATTGATTGTGAACGTACCGGAAAACTTGCTTTACACCAAAGACCATGAATGGATTCGAGTAGAGGGTAACAAAGGCTATATCGGGATTAGCGATTTTGCCCAGCATCACTTAGGAGATATCGTGTTTGTGGAATTGCCGGAACTTGACCGGGAAGTGCAGATGGGCGAATCCATAGGGGTTATTGAATCAGTCAAGGCAGCCGCTGCTCTTTTCAGTCCAGCGACCGGGACGATTATCGAAGTTAATGAAAACCTGGAGGATGCTCCCGAACTGCTGAACCAGGACCCTTACGAGAACTGGATTGCCGTAGTTGAGTTGAGTGATCCCGAAGGGCTGAAAGAATTGCTATCCGCCGAGGCTTATACCGCCTATTGCCAAACGCTTGATGATTAGGAGGGCTGCAGTAAGTGAAATACACGCCTAATCCTCCCCAGATTGTGGATGAAATGCTCCGGACCATGGGCTTGACCACCCTAGAGGAATTGTTCTCGGATATCAAGCCAGAATTGCAGGTGAAAAACAGCTTAAACCTGCCAGCTGGTCTGGGTGAACTAGAGCTTCGCCGTGTGTTGAAAAACCTGGCGGCTAAAAACCTGAATACAGATGATTATCCTTCCTTTTTGGGAGCAGGAGCGTATGACCATTACTTCCCGGCAGCCCTGGAGCAATTGCTATTACGCTCTGAGTTTTATACCGCTTACACCCCGTATCAGCCGGAAATCAGTCAGGGAATCCTGCAAGCCATTTTTGAATACCAGACCATGATCTGTCAGCTGACCGGCCTGGATGTAGCTAATGCCTCCCTGTATGATGGCGGCAGTGCCTTAGCTGAAGCCTGTAATCTGGCCTGCATCAATAGCAAAGGCAAGAAAAAAGTGGTTATCTCGGATACGGTTCATCCGGAATACTTGGAAATCCTCAAGGCCTATTCCCTTTCCGGCCGCCTGGAAGTCGTCGTTGTGCCAGGGCAGGATGGCGTGGCTGATACCGCTGGGATGCTCTCAGCAATTGATCGGGAAACCGCTTGTGCTGTGATTCAGCAACCTAATTTCTATGGTCTGTTGGAAGACGCGGCCCCGGTCGAAAAAGCGGTCCACGCTCAAAAAGGTCTGTTTATTATGGCCGTTGACCCAATTTCCTTAGCCATCTTAAAATCCCCGGCGGAGTGGGGAGCAGATCTGGCCGTGGGCGAAGGCCAACCACTGGGTAACAGCCTGAGCTTTGGCGGACCCTATCTAGGATTTATGGCCGCCACCAAGAACCTGATGCGTAAGATTCCCGGTCGGATCGTCGGTCAAACCACTGACCTAGATGGTCAACGCGCTTATGTATTAACCCTGCAGGCTCGAGAACAGCATATCCGACGTGAACTGGCGACTTCTAATATTTGTTCTAATGAGGCTCTCTGTGCCTTAGCGGCCAGCATGTACCTAACCTTTGTTGGCGGCCAGGGTCTAAAAGAGATTGCCAAACGCTGTCACCAATTGGCGGTCTATGCGGAGCAGGAATTCCAGAAAGTCGGACTGGAACTAAAGTATAAGCAGCCTTATTTCCGTGAGTTTGCCCTGAAAGTCAGTGAGCCGGCTGCAGCTAACCGTAAACTGTTAGCGAACGGAATTATTGGCGGATATGAACTCGAGGATGCGCTGCTGTTAGCCTTTACCGAAAAGAGAACTAAAGCGGAAATTGACAAACTGGTCGCTGTCCTGGGAGGAAAAATCTGAAATAGTATTTTAACCTTTTGTGTCTTGAACGTAGCGAAAGGAATGGTCAATAAATGCCCAAGCTTATTTTTGAAAAACATGTCCCCGGCAGCAATGCTTTTAGCCTGCCAAGCAGTGAAATATCGGATCAAGCTTTCAGTGAACAAATCCCTGATCAAACCAACTTCGGGCGAATCCCCGCCCAGTTCCTCCGTCAGGAAGCGATGAATCTCCCTGAAGTAAGTGAGGTTGAAGCGGTTCGCCATTACACAGAGCTCTCTACTAGGGCTTACGGGGTGGATAGCGGGTTTTATCCGCTTGGTTCTTGTACGATGAAATATAACCCGAAGATTAATGAGTGGGCAGCCAGATTGCCGGGTTTTGCCTGCCTCCATCCCTACCAACCGGCCGATACGGTCCAGGGGGCACTGCAGTTATACTACGAAATGCAGGAGATGCTGGCAGAAATACCCGGTATGGATGGCTTCTCCCTGCAGCCAGCAGCTGGTGCCCACGGCGAACTGGCTGGCGTTATGATTATGAAAGCCTATCATCAGCAGCGGCAGGACCATAAAAGAACTAAAATTATGGTGCCGGACTCAGCCCACGGGACCAACCCGGCTTCCGCTAATGTCGTCGGCTTTGAGGTTATTGAAGTGAAATCCAACCCGCGCGGCCTGGTGGACCTGGATGACCTGCGCTCCAAGATGACGGAGGAAGTAGCGGGCTTAATGCTGACTAACCCTAATACCCTGGGTCTGTTCGAAGAAGAGATTCAGGAAATTGCCGCGATCGTGCATGATGGCGGGGGTCTGCTCTATTACGATGGGGCTAATCTAAATGGGATCATGGGGGTCGCTCGGCCGGGTGATATGGGATTTGACGTCATCCATGTTAACCTGCATAAGACATTTGGGACGCCCCATGGCGGCGGGGGCCCAGGTGCCGGCCCGGTCGGAGTTAAGGCCAAGCTTTTGGAATTCTTGCCAAAACCGGTCGCGGTTAAAGAAGGCGAGCAATACCGCTTTAATTATGATTTGCCCCTGTCCATTGGTAAGGTTAAAAACTTTTATGGGAATTTCGGGGTCATTGTTAAGGCCTACGCCTACATCAAAGCCCTTGGAGCAGAAGGCTTAAAAGAAGCGTGCCAACATGCTGTCTTAAATGCGAATTACCTGCGGCATCAGTTACGGGATACTTACCACATTCCCCTGGATCGGCTGTGCAAACATGAGTTTATAATTAATTCGAAGAAGCAGGCGGAAAACGGTATTACCACCCTGCAGATCGCGAAACGCTTGATCGATTTCGGCTATCACCCCCCTACGGTTTACTTCCCGTTGATTGTCAGCGAAGCGATGATGATTGAGCCGACGGAGACTGAATCCAAGGAACGGCTGGATGACTTTATCCAAACCATGCGCAACATCGCGCGAGAATCAGTCGAAAATCCGGAGTTGGTCAAACAGGCCCCGCAGCAAGCGGTGATCAAACGGGTTGATGAAGTAACGGCTGCCCGCAAGCCGGTGGTTAAATGGGAAGCCGGGGTTTAAGGGGAAGCCGGGGTAAGATCTGAACACCATTTGCGTAGCTTTTTATTACTGAGCGCAGTGAAAGGATTTCTTAGTTATGAAAGACTTGATTATTATTGGTGGGGGCCCGGGCGGTTACGTTGCGGCGATCCGAGCCCGGCAGTTAGGGATGACCGTCACAATCATAGAAAAAGAGGCTTTTGGTGGAACTTGCCTTAATCGTGGCTGTATCCCGACCAAAGCCTACTACCGGAACGCCCTGGTTATGAGGGATATAAAGGCTTGTGAGGAATTCAATATCAAGGTGGGCAACGTCTCATTTGACATGGCCGGGGCGCGGCAACGCAAGGATCAGATTGTCCGCAACTTAGTGGTGGGCATCGAAAAACTGTTGCTGGCCAACGGGGTAGAAATAATAAAAGGCAATGCCGCTTTGCTGGACCGCCACACGGTTCTGGTCAATGGAACCGAGCTTCAGAGCAAAAACATCTTACTGGCCACTGGTTCAATCCCGGCTTCCCTGTCCATCCCGGGGATTGATCTGCCAGGAGTAATGACCAGTGATCAGCTCTTGGAATTAAATGAAGTGCCGCCGCGGTTGGCAGTTATTGGCGGGGGAGTCATTGGGCTGGAATTTGCCGGTATTTTTAGTGCTCTGGGTAGTGAGGTAACTGTGTTTGAATATCTGCCGGAGCTCTTAAACACCATGGACCACGAGCTTGGCAAACGCCTGCGGGTTCTCCTCAAAAAACAGAAAATTAATGTGCATACTTCCACCCGCGTCGAGAAAATTGAATTAGTTGAAGATATTGAGCTAGATAAAGAGTCGGCAAAGACCTTAAAGATAAGCGGTGAAAATTGTATCCGGGCTGATCATTTGCCTGACCGATCTTCAAACCTCTTAAAAATCAAAGCAGAAGGTAAAAAAGGCCCCATTGAAGTTACGGCAGACATCATCTTAGTCGCTACCGGACGAAAACCATTTACCGCCGGCCTGAACCTGGAAAAACTGGGGATTGCCACGGATAAAGCCGGTTTTATCCAAGTCGATAGCCATTTCTCGACCAATGTAAAAGGCATCTATGCTATCGGGGATGTTATCGGGGGGCAGATGCTGGCCCATGTTGCCTCCGAAGAAGGAATTGTGGCGGTGGAAAAGATGGCCGGGATAGACTCAGCTATGCCTTATCAGGCTGTGCCCGCCTGTGTTTTTACCATGCCGGAAATAGCCAGCGTCGGTTTAAGCGAGGAAGAAGCGAAAGCCAAAGGGATCGTTTATCAGACCGGAAAATGCCAGTTTGCTGCTAATGGTAAGGCAATGACCATGGGAGAAACCGATGGCCTGGTTAAAGTGCTGGCTGATCAAGACGATGTCATCATCGGGGTGCACATTATTGGGCCGCATGCCAGCGACCTAATTATGGAAGGAACCATCATGGTTAATAGCCGGCTGAAGGTCACCGATGTTTGCGGGACCATCCACCCCCACCCCACCCTGTCTGAGGTGATGCTGGAAGCAGTCCTGGACGTACACGGCCAGGCCATTCACTTGGCCCCAGTCCGCCACCGCCGGGCCACCGGGACCGGTTAAGTGTCCTGCGCGGGACAGGAAATGTCCCGGTCAGTGTCTCGGTAATTTTGACTTTCATTGATAACAACTCAAGATAGCCTTATCTCTACAGATGCGAAAACATTCGGGTAATAAGTACCTGGGAAGGATTCTTACTTAATTGTGACTTATCATGCGTTGGAGGGTCTTCCAAGTATTAATGAAAGAAATAATTAATCACTCTACTGATCCGTATTTCAATATGGCTCTGGAAGAGTACAGCATCAGGCACCTGCCGGCGGATGATAATTATTTTATGCTCTGGCAGAACCAGCCGGCGGTGATCATCGGCCGAAACCAAAACACGATTGAAGAAATAAACTCTAGTTTCATCAAAGAGCATGGTATCAAAGTGGTGCGCCGGCTATCTGGCGGAGGTGCTGTCTACCACGATCTCGGGAACCTTAATTTCACGTTTGTGGTCGATGAGAACCAGGACTTTGCCAACTTCGACAAGTTTACCCGTCCAGTCATTAATGCCCTGAAAAGGCTAGGGATTAAGGCCGAAAACAACGGTCGAAATGACCTGACTATTGCTGGCAAAAAATTCTCTGGTAATGCTCAGTATAAGCACCGAAATCGGCTTTTACACCATGGGACCATTTTATTTAATTCCAATATTGAGATGATGGTTCAGGCCTTAAACCCCAGCCCGGAGAAAATCTCTTCCAAAGGCATAAAATCAGTGCGCAGCCGAGTGACGAATATCTATGAACATTTGCCAGTACCGGTAACGATCGAAGAGTTTAAACAGATCCTCACAGAAGAAGTTTTTCGGTTAGAGCTCGCCCCTGCTGTGCACCACCTCAACGAATCTGACCGACAAAAGATAATTGAGATACGCAATAACAAGTATGCTAGCTGGGATTGGATCTACGGAACTTCCCCGGCGTACAATGTAAGAAAAACCGCTAATTTTAGCTGGGGAAGGATTGATATTCGGTTGGACGTTAAACGCGGATTAATCTGTGGGTGTAAAATATTTGGCGACTTCTTCAGCCCCCGGGATATGGATGAACTGGAAAGTAGCTTAATTGGCACTAAGTACCGTGAAGAAGATTTAACCAAACGCCTGGTGGAAATTGATTTGCGTAAATTTTTTCCCCAAAGCGAGGGCGACAAACTTCAAGCACTATTTTGCTCTACATAAAATTGCCCCCCTATCCAGAAAGGTGGATAAGGGGGTTTTGTTTATGATGTTCTAAATTGTAATGACCATAGCGGATTGATCATCTATGACTGGTTCGCTGGATTCTATTCTAAATGAGCGACGGGTATTAACAGCTAAGATATGTTGATGGTTGCAAAATGAATTCTCAGACATAAGACAACTACCTTAATTCATAAAATTTAGATGAAACCTAATGAAGCATACAAATTCTTAGCCGGTTAATCTTTCAATAAAGAGGTATGCTTATGGCTGGTTCGCTCAGTCAGGCCTTTCACTACCGAGGAAAAGCAGTTAACCTGGTGTCTCAGGCAGAAAAGCCCGAGGACTTCCAACTGGCGGGTTTATTTTTTCAGGAGGCCGGCCATTACTTTCGGAAAACTCAGTGCTGGCTGGCTGCTCGAGAGAGTTTTCTGGCTGCGGAGGAGAATTTTCAGAAAGGAGGACTGATTAATCAGTCACAAGAGGCCAAAGCCTGGGCGAACCGGACCAGGAAACACCTTAGTTCCTGGTTTAACCGCCCGCTTCAAGTGGGCTGTTTTGGCACGGTGGTTATCTTATTCTACGGTCTGATCTACTGGTACCTTGATGGCGTAAGCATCGATTCTTCTGGCGATCTGCCCACCTCTTTCTGGGAGGCCCTTGGTTTTAGTGGTGTAACCTTTACCACCCTAGGTTACGGTAATCTTTACCCTAATTCCTGGCTGATTACCCTCCTGGCGGTATCAGAAGCCATGATCGGAGTAATCACTATCTCCTTCTTAATTTATTCTCTCACCACCCGCTGGCTGCATAAAGAAACTAATTAGCTTGACCCACAAATCGCCAGCCACGAGAACTGTCCCCGTGGCTGGCATGTACAAAGGCCTCCGAAAAATTCTTCGAAGGCCTTAATTATTCCCTAAGCTTTTTGTGTCTCCGACATCAAAGCCAATGTAAACAAGCAAACAAGAACAAAGCCGCCAATAATCATCCAAAGCTGTAGGTCACTGCCAGCCATAACATTCAGCCCAATAAGTCCCACTGCAGTTAAACCATACACACCCTTTTTAAAACCGGAAGACAAGGTGAATTTTTTACACACACCGGCGAATTTTAGAAATACGAAAACGGCCAAAAAGACAATGAGCATTTCGATGATCGATTGCATCCAGAATCACCTCCTTCTTCCGCCATATTGCCAAAGAATAATCCTCATTTCGACATTTACCTAGTTATAAATTACTTCGCCATTAGCTGTATAAATCCTGCTTAAATTAAAAAATATTGTTTAGCCATGCGCATAATTATCTATATCTCTAATATGGGTACAGGGTGTAGGTTACAACACCCGAGTCACGCCGCGATAAATCAGTCCACGCACACTATCTACGGTTACCATTTCACCGTCGGTTAGTTTCTGAACTGCATCAGTAGCCCCAACAATCGTGGGAATACCTAGAGTCAGTCCAACGATGGCGGCGTGGGAAGTCAGTCCACCTTCTTCTGTGACGATAGCAGCAGCTTTTTCCATGGCCGGGACAAACTCACGGTCAGTTGACCGAGTAATTAAGATATCCCCTGGCCGCATTCGGGTGCGGGCCTCATCCGGGGTTAAAGCCAGACAAACCCGACCAACCACGCCACGATTCCCGACGCCAGTACCGCTGACCAGGACGTCTGCGACTAGATGCACCTTAATCAGATTGGTCGTTCCGGGTATCCCAGCCGGTACACCAGCGGTGATGACAACCAGGTCCCCGCGGCGAATCAGGCCGGCCTTAAGACTGGCATTAATTGATTCTTCGATCATCTGGTCAGTTCCTTCGATATCCTGAACAGATACCGGATAGACGCCCCAAACTAAACATAGTTTAGCGGCTACCCGTTCACTAGGTGTGGTGGCGATGATGGGGGCTTCGGGCCGATACTTGGCCACCATGCTGGCGGTTGAGCCAGTTTTGGTCGCTGTAATAATGGCTGCTGATCCTAGATCCGCTGAAATAGAACAGGTCGCATGACCAATCGCATCTGTGACTGATGGTTTATAAGCAATCCGCTTGGCTGCTAACAGGTCATGATAATTGACGGCTTTTTCGGTCCGGCGGGCAATGCGGGCCATGGTTTTGACTGCTTCGACCGGATATTTTCCAGCCGCGGTTTCGCCAGATAGCATAATGGCGTCGGTCCCGTCAAAGATTGCATTCGCCACATCGCTAGCTTCGGCTCGGGTTGGTCGGGGGTTGCGGACCATTGATTCCAGCATCTGGGTGGCGGTGATCACCGGTTTGCCCACCAGATTGCACTTATCAATGATGGCCTTTTGCACCAGGGGCACTTCTTCGGTCGGGATTTCGACTCCTAGATCGCCCCGGGCAACCATGATTCCATCCGCGACCCGGATAATCTCGTCGAGGTTATCTACTCCTTCCTGATTTTCGATCTTGGCGATGATGTGGATATCCGCGTTCCGCTCTTCCAGGATCCGGCGAATGTCTAAGACAT